>NZ_QHHV01000105.1:0-81626 GCF_003947245.1 Actinoplanes sp. ATCC 53533
GAGTGAACCTCTCACAGCACTCTCGAAAGGGCTCTATCGCGATGACCGCACCTCACATCATCAACCCTGCCGGGCTGTTGGACCAAGCTCTCGGCGACGCGTCGCCGGATCTGATGCGGCACTTGCTGTCCACGGTGATCAACTCGCTGTTGTCGGCCGACGCGGACGCGGTCTGCGGCGCCGAGTACGGGGCCGTGTCACCGGAGCGGGTCAACTCCCGTAACGGCTACCGCCATCGTGACCTGGACACCCGCGTCGGCACGATCGACGTCGCGGTCCCGAAACTGCGCCAAGGCACGTATTTCCCCGATTGGCTGCTCGAGCGGCGTAAGCGGGCCGAGGCCGCCCTGGTGAGCGTGGTCGCGACCTGCTACCTGCTCGGCGTCTCTACCCGGCGCATGGACAAACTCGTCCAGTCGCTGGGCATCACCAGCCTGTCCAGGTCACAGGTCTCCCGGATGGCCGTCGAACTCGACGCCCAGGTCGCGGCGTTCCGCACCCGGCCCCTGGACGAGTCCGGGCCGTTCACGTTCGTCGCCGCCGACGCGCTGACCATGAAGGTCCGTGAACAGGGCCGGGTGGTCAAAGCGGTCGTGCTCGTGGCGACCGGCGTCAACGCCGACGGCCACCGCGAAGTCCTCGGCGTCAAAGTCGCCACCAGCGAGACAAAACAGGCGTGGAACGCGTTCTTCGCCGACCTGGTCGCCCGCGGCCTGACCGGCGTGTGCTTGGTGACCAGCGACGCACATGCCGGCCTGGTCGACGCGATCGCCGCGAACCTGCCCGGCACCAGCTGGCAGCGCTGCCGCACCCACTACGCCGCGAACCTCATGGCCGTGTGCCCGAAATCGGCCTGGCCGGCGGTCAAGACCATGCTGCACTCGGTCTACGACCAGCCTGACCCGGACTCGGTTAACGCCCAGTTCGACAAACTCCTCGACTCGGTCAGCCGGTCCCTGCCCAAGGTCGCCGAACACCTCGACGACGCCCGCGCCGATCTGCTCGCCTTCACCGGCTTCCCACAGCAGATCTGGCGCCAGATCTGGTCGAACAACCCCAACGAACGCCTCAACAAGGAGATCCGCCGCCGCACCGACGTCGTCGGGATCTTCCCCGACCGCGACGCGATCATCCGCCTCGTCGGCGCTGTCCTGGCCGAACAACACGACGAATGGACCGAAGGCCGCCGTTACTTCGCTCTCGACGTCCTCGACCGCGCCCGCACCACACCCACCACCATCGTGTCCACCGCGACCGCCCAGGAACTTCAACTGGAGCCAGCAGCATGACCCACCCGACCGGCGAGCACACCATCCCCGACCCGGCCGAACGCGCCGCCCTCAACACCGCCCTGATCAACGACAACATCGAAACCGGCTGGTGGGACGACCAAGCCCGGCCCGCACCCTGGCCCGACGACATCGACCAATGGCAACCCGCCACCGGTGAACCCATCACCGGCGAACCCGGTCAACCCCTCCTCTAACCAAGATCAAATCGGAAGATCACCCAATACACCACATCCAGGGACTTGACCTACGAGCCCCTCGTGGACCGGTGGGCGACCGCCGGGTTCGCCGTCGTGCAGCCCACCCACCTCGATTCCCGCCGCAACCGCATCGGCCTCGACGATCCCCGCTTCGCGAGCATCTGGCGCGTGCGCATCGCAGATCAACACGCGATCCTGGACCACCTCGGCGACATCTTCGACCAGTTCAGCGGCCTGCCCACACGCGCGGATCACCATCGCGTCGCGATCGTCGGACACTCCTGGGGCGCGCAGACCACCGGAGCGCTGCTCGGCGCTCGCGTCCTCGATGCCGCCGGCACCCCGGGTGAGGGCCTCTCCCACCCTGCGGTCAAGGCCGGCGCGCTCCTTGCGGCGACCGGCACCGGCGACAGCCTGACCCCATTCGCGGTAGAACACCTGCCCTTCATGCGCCCGGACTACTCCACCATGAGTGTCCCGGCCTTGGTGATCACCGGCGGCAAGGACCAGTCCGCCATGTCCACCCGCGGCCCAGACTCGTTCACCGACGCCTACCACCTCAGCCCGGCGCCGAAGCGGCTTCTCAGCATCGCCGACGGCGAGCACACCCTGGGCGGGATCGCCGGAGAGTCCGTCAAAGAAACTACCGACGAGGACCCCGTCCGCGTCGCGCTCGTCGCGGACGCTGTCTCCGCCTACCTGCTCGACATCCTCGGTGTGGACGCGACGCCTTGGCGGGCGTTGGAGAAGCAGGCCACCGACAGTTCGGGCACCTTCACCATCGACAGCAAGTAGGCACTCGACGGCCCGGCTCGGCGCTTGTCGAGCCGAGGGCTCCGTTGCATCGAGGCCGCGACACCATTCAGGTGCACGGAGTCCCCGCCAGTGTGGAATCCGGATGGCACATCCAACCCGGTGAAGAGGTCGGCCATATCGCCGCCGGACGGTGCGGATGGAGATCCGAGACCAACCGATGCTCACCCTGCATCCGGGCGATGGCTTCCTGAGCCCCTCCTGGACGCCCACGACGTCACCGACCTCGGCCCCCGATACCGGCCCATGCTGTCGACCTACATCGCCGAGGCCGGACAGCCGCTGGCAACGTTCGTGTACTGACGCGCTACGCCGGTGAAAACCGGACCACAACGCCGGGACGGCGTCCGGCCCGCCGTCGTCAGTCTCGATGACGACGGCCCGGGCGCTGGTTCAGTCCTGTCCGCCAGTGCTGCTCATCCTCGACAATCCGAACCGGAAATCCGCAGGGAGTTCGTCATGACAGCAGTACGACCCGCACCCGTGATGGCCCCGACCGACTCGGCACGCAACCTGCTTCTCCTGCGAGCCAGCGAGATATTGTCGGTCACCACCACCACGGCGGACGTTGCAGATGCGGTTCGTGAGCTTCGAGGAATCGTCCTTGACGCGAGCCACCTGCATTTCGTCCTGGCCGGCGGTTCATCCGATCCGCTTGCCGAGCGGGCCATCGGTGAACGACGGACGTTCTATTTCACCGACGGCGCCGACCTCGCCGTCGCGTTCCCCGGCCAGGCGAACCCGGACTCGCAGGCGGCTGCCTGTGTACCAGTGGTCGGTTCAGCCGGTGTCCTGGGGGCCCTGCACCTGCGTTGGACCGCTCCCAGGAGGTTCTTCGTCGCCGAGCGGGCAGTAATCGCGACGCTGGCTGCGTACATCGCGCGAGCTTTGGAGCGGGCACAGCGGCTCGAAGCGCGGATCGGAGTCGCCGACACCCTGCAGGATGCGATCCTGTCCCGCCTGCCGGCCGTCGAACGCTACGAGCTCGCCGCCCTCTATCTTCCCGCGGACCGGCAAGAGAAGGTCGGAGGCGACTGGTACGACGTGGTCGCCGGGCGCGGAAGTCAGCTCACCCTGGCCATCGGAGACGTGGTCGGCCACGACATGGCCGCCGCGGCCCGGATGGGCCAACTGCGGAGCATGCTCCGCGCGTACATCGTCGATCGCCATGAGCCGCCATCCGCGCTGCTGCGCCGGCTCGATACGGCAAACCACGCTCTGGGCGAACCGATCGTCGCGACCGCCGTCGTCGCTGTCCTCGACAACCTCCCGCACGGCGGGTATCGCCTGCGGTGGTCCAACGCCGGGCACCCGCCGCCGGTGGTGATCCACCCGGACAAGACCGTCGAATCGCTGACCGGCAACGACCTCTTGCTGGGCGCGCGCCGCTTCGCCCGCCGGCACACGTGGACGACCCCGCTGGCGTGTGGCTCGACGGTGCTCCTGCACACCGACGGGCTGATCGAGCGTGCGGGCGGTACGGACAATATCGACGCCTCCCAACTGCACTTGCATCGACGGCTACACACGTGTCGGCAGGCCCGGCTACAGGATCTCCTTGAGGACGCAGTCGCAGATGTGGGAACAGACCGCACCGACGACATCGCCATGCTGGCTGTCCGGCTGCCGCCCGACGCGTGAGAGCACCCGGCGAATGGGCCCGGTACGGCAGTGGGACGCCTTGGCGAGGTGGACCGCTGATCCGGCGACCCCTTCAGTGCTCGGCCTGCTCCGCATCCGAGCCAGGCCGGATGCAGGGCGTGTCGGCGGGACCGGGCGTCAGAGTGTTCATCCGGATGTGTCGCAGATCGCGGCGAGCACCGGCAGCGACAGCAGTTCCGGGGTGCCCGAGCCGGTGGACCTGGATGACCCAGGCGATTACCGCTTTGAGAACTCCTGGATTGGCCAGGCCGACCAGAAGTAGGATTCGTAGGTCGTATGGGCCTGCGGAAGGCCCGGTACGGTGGATACGTCCTTGACCAGCATGCCGGTCTTGGCGTCAACGGTCAGCACCTCGCCGCCCTCGCCGCCGAACACCTGAGGGCATCGACGAAGTAGGCAATCAGCGGGGCGGCTAGCCTGGGTCGTGGGCGGCGCGCAGGCGCGTACTTCGATGAGGGCTTGTCTGCCCTGGGCCCGAAGCTCCCGGACGAGCCGTCGGCAACGGGTGACCCTGCGCCCGCCGTTCGAGGTGAGGTCCGTACTGGTCCGTTCCCTCCACATCGGACCGACCTCCCGGGTCAGCCGGCCTTTCAGTCTCATCGGTCGCGTGATCGACGTCGAGGTAACCGACTCACGCCGGTCACGGCTCTCCGACACCGATCGTGTCCTGACCACCGTTCTCTACCAACACAGACTCTGCACCCAAACCGTTCTGGGTAAACTTTCGGCTGCGGACCGCTCGCCGATCACCACTGCCGTCCGCCAGACCCGCGGCCATATCGATTTCGTCCAGCCGGTAAGCCCTCGCCGTCGTGGAAGCGGAGATCAGTAGGTGGCGCGGCCGCCACTTATGTCGTAGACAGCGCCGGTGGAGAAGCTGACCTTGTCGGAGGCGAGCCAGGCGATGAGCTCGGCCACCTCCTCGGGCCGGCCGACCCGCCTCATCGGGATCAGGCTGGTGATGTGGGCGAGCGCTTCCGGTCCGGTGCTGGCGTTCATCGGGGTCTCGATCACCGCCGGGGCGATGGCGTTGGCGAGCACGCCGCTGGTGGCGAGCTCCTTGCCGAGGGACTTGGTGAGGGCGATGACGGCGGCCTTGGAGGCCGAGTAGGGCGACATGGTGGGGTTGCCGTCCTTGCCGGCCATGCTGGCGATGTTGACGATGCGTCCCCAGCCGCGCTCGCGCATGCCAGGTACGAAGGCCTGGCAGGTGTGTAGGGTGCCGTTGACGTTGACGGCGAAGGTGCGGTTCCAGCCGTCTAGCGGGATTTCCCACAGTGGCGCGTTCGGGCCGATGATGCCGGCCGAGTTGATCAGGATGTCGACGGGGCCGACCTGCTCCGCGGCGGCTCGCACAGCGGCCGCGTCGGTGACGTCGATGTGCAGGTCGGCACCGTCGGCGATGTCCAGGGTGATGACCTTGACGCCGTCGGCGGCCAGGCGGGTGGCGGTGGCCGCGCCGAGGCCGCTCATGCCGCCGGTGACGACCGCGGTACGGGATGCGCTCATGGGGTGTCCTTGTCTGTCAGTGGGACTCGCGGGACACGGTCGCCGCTTGAGCCGAGGAGAATGTCGACGTCGGCGCCAGTGTTGGCCTGCCCGACGGTGTCGACGTAGAGCCGTTCCCAGCCGTGGCGTGGACGGTGTCGTTGAGGTGATCGATCAGCGGGCGGCCGGTCACCGTGATCGCCGCGGGATCGAGGAGGTCTCTGATCTCGTTCAGTACCGCGTGCAGGCCGCCGGCACGGTAGAGGTCGTCCATCAGGAAGCGGCCCGCCGGTTGCGGATCGACCAGCAGCGGCACCTCGGAACCGGTGTGGTCGAAGTCGTCCTGGATGAGTTCGACGCCGAGGCGGCCCGCGATGGCGAGCAGGTGCACGACCGCGTTCGTGGAGCCGCCGAGCGCGGCGAGGGCCACGATGGCGTTGAGGAACGAGCCGCGGGTCAGCACGGTGCTGGGGCGCCGTTCCGCGTCGACCATCTCGACAGCGAGTACGCCGGTGGCGTGGGCGGCCTCCAGCAGACGGCTGTCCGGGGCCGGGGTGCCGGCGCGGACCTCCTCGCTGAGCTTCCACACGTCGGTGCCGCAGCCGAGCGGGACACCCCGAGATGACCGGGAGGTTCAACGGGATGCCGCCGGCCGAGTAGATGCCGTCGGACACGCTGCGTGCCAGTTCGTTGAGGTGCGAGTTGCATGGCGTCAGGTCCGAGGCGGTGTTGGCGAGCGCGATGTGCGGCGGCCGTCGAACGCATCGGCGGGCAGGCCCCGGCGCATCCACGCGCGGTGGATGTAGCTGTTGCGGTCGTCGCCGGCGTACCACTGCGCGCTGCGTCGTGGCTGCACCGCCGCCTCCGAGGATTCTTATAGATGGAACATCGCTCGGTACTTCGAAAACTTGCCCGAACTGTAGAGGATCGAGCCACTTCCGAAAAGCCCTCAGCGACATCACTTTCATTTTATCGGAACATGAGTCTAATATTCGGAACGTGAATCAAGCAGGGGAGTCGTCCGACGACAAGCTGGTCGGCGCCGATCGGGTGCTGGCCGTGCTCGCCGAGCTGGCCCGGTGTCCCGACGGCATCGGCCTGGACGAGATGGCCCGCGCGATGTCCAGCGCCAAACCCACGGTTCACCGCGCCCTGGCCGCGCTGCGCCGCGCCGGCTTCGCCGGCCAGGACGGGTACGGCCGCTACGTGCTCGGCGACGAGTTCCTGCGCCTGGCGTTCACCCATCACGAGGCCCGCCCCGATCACGTCCGGGTGATGCCGATCCTGCGCGCGCTGTGCGACCGGTACGGCGAGACGGTGCACTACGCGACGCTCGACGGCCGCTCGGTCGTCTACCGGTCGAAGCTCGACCCGTCCACCGGAGCGGTCCGCCTGACCTCGGTGGTCGGCGGCCGCAATCCGGCGCACTGCACCGCCGTGGGCAAGATGCTGCTGGCCGACGCGCTGCGCGACGAGCAGACCGTCCGGGCCTGGGTCGGCGATCGGCCCCTCGAAACTCCGACCGATCGTTCCCTCGGCACAGTCGAGGACCTGCACGCCGAACTGGTCCGCGTCCGTGAACGCGGCTACAGCGTCGAGGACCAGGAGAACGAACCGGGCGTCAACTGCCTGGCCGTCCCCGCCTACCTGACGTCACCGGCCGTGCCCAGCGGCGCGATCAGCATCAGCGGCCTGGCCTACCGCACCCCGGTCCGGAAACTCGTCGACGACCTGCCCGCCATCCGCGCGATCATCACCGGCGAGACAGTGACCCCGTGACCACTCACTTCGCCGCCCGCCGGCCACCGACGCCGCCTACCTGCTCGGCGAAGGACCCGTCTGGGACGCCACCCGGCAGCGGCTGCTCTTGGTGGACATCGTCGCCAGCGCCGTCCACGAGGGTCTGCTCGACGTCGAGGCCGGCACGATCCGCCCGACCGACTGCTGGTCCTTCGCGCAGAGCGTCGGCGCGGTCGCCGTGGCCGCCGGCGGCGACCTGCTGGTCGCCGAACGGGAGACGCTCACCCGCGTCCATCCCGACCGCACTCGTACGCCCGTCGCGCGCGTCCTTGCGCCGGCCCGTCGTGCGAGTCGACGAGACTCACTACGTCGACGTGTCGGATCTGGTCACCGACTTCAACGAGGAGTTCTTCGGCGCCGCCGGCATCGCCCGGCTCGCCGGTCCGGTCGCTGAACGCGTCACCACCGGCGACGTCCACCAGTTCGGGGACCAGCGGATCGGCGCGCCCATCGCGCGCCCGCACCAGATCCTGGGTGTCGGCCTGAACTTCAGCGACCACGCCGCCGAGACCGGCCAGCCCGTGCCGAGCGAGCCGATCCTGTTCACCAAGAGCCCGAACACTCTGGTCGGGCCGAACGACGACGTGCGAATCCCGCGCGGCTCCACCAAGCCCGACTGGGACGTGGAGTTGGGCATCGTCATCGACTCGCGGGCCTCCTACCTCGGCTCCCCGGCGCACGCCCGCGCCGCGATTGCCGGGTACGTGCTGGTCAACGACGTCAGCGAGCGCGCGTTCCAACTGCAGCGGGGTGGGCAGTGGACCAAGGGCAAGTCCGCCGAGACGTTCAACCCGGCCGGACCGTGGCTCGCCACCCCGGACGCGATCCCGGACATCCATGACCTGGACATGTGGCTGGACGTCACCGTCATCGAGCTCGGCATCGGCCGGCCCGGCCGCGCCCGTCAGCACGTCATCGGCCCCCGCTGATGCGCGCGTTAGTCTTCACCGGACCCCACCAGGCCGAGGTGCAGCACGTTCCCGCCCCGGTCGCCGACCCTGGTCACGTGCTGGTCGACGTCGAACGGGTGGGAGTCTGCGGCACCGACCTCGAGCTGTTCACCGGCGAGATGAGCTACCTGCACACCGGCGGCTCCTCGTACCCGGTGCGCCCCGGCCACGAGTGGAGCGGCGTGGTCACCGCCGTCGGATCCGGCGTGGACCCGGCCTGGCTGGGCCGGCGGGTCACCGGCGACACCATGATCGGCTGCGGGCGGTGCGACCGCTGTGCGCATGGCCGCCACCACGTCTGCGCCGACCGCTACGAACTCGGCATCCGCGACGGACTTCCCGGAGCGCTGGCCGAGCATCGCCGGCGAGCTGGACGCCAACCTCGCTCAGCGGATCGGCTCGGACATCCTGCACCGCGCGGACGCCTTGTCACCCGCCGCGCTGGGTGAGGAGCGGGTGAGGGCTCGGCGGCGTTGACGGTGAGGATGGCGTGGTGGGGCGGCCCTGGGGGTTGCCCATTTTTGTGTGCGACGCCAGCGTGATCACGTCGGGATAGGCGACGGCCCTCCCGTGTTCCTTGGCAGGGGTGCCGGGAGGGCCGTACGGGTTGGCGCTCGGAGGCACCGTGGTCACGGTAGGCCCTGGTGTGGGTGTGGTGGAACGGCAACTGCGGTCGGGTGAGCTCAGGTGTCCGGACTGTCGCGGTGTGCTGCGTCCGTGGGGACGGGCGCGACCGCGGACGCTGCGGTCGGACATAACCGTGTCCGGAAGCCCCTGCAGGTCTGGCTGACAGTGCGGTGTTTGCGACCGGTTGAGGTCACGTAGGAGTCGGCGCGCCGTCCGGGGACACGGTTACCGGAGGTCGGCTGCGGCACCCCGGTCGCGGACGAAGACGTCGTAGGTGTCGTTGGTGTCACCGGGTATGAGGTTGGAGGCCAAGGATGTGTACGCGATGTACCGTCCATCGGCGCTGATCGCCGGTCCGGCGCTCCAGCCGTTGGTCTCGACGCCGCGGCCGCCGATGCTGATCCGGGTGGTGGCCGAAGTGAGCCGGTCCCGTAGGTAGATATCGGTGGCGTTGTTGGTGTCGCCCGGCGTCAGGTTCGACGCGTGGGAGGTGAACGCCACGTATCGCCCGTCGTTGCTGATCACTGGTTGTTGGCTGTCGCCGTTGGCCGAGCGGCCGACCGAGGTGCTCATCAGGCGGGTGGTGCCGGTTTTCAGATCCCGGACGAAGATGTCGGTGGCCTGGTTGGTGTCGCCGGGTGTCAGGTTGGTGGCGTGCGACATGAACACCACGTACCGCCCGTTCGGTGTCATGGCCGCGTTGGAGCTGCCGCCGTTGGCTCGGGCGCCGGTGCTGGAGACGCTGACCAGGCGGGTGGTTCCGGCCGTGCGGTCCCGGAGCAGGACGTCATAGGTGTGGTTGGTGTCGCCGGGCGCCAGATTCGAGGCCTCCGAGACGAGGGTGACATAGCGGCCGTCCGCGCTGATCGCGGCGGCGCCGGTCTCGTGGTCACCGCCGGCGCCGGCGTCCGACACACTGACCATGCTTGTGGTCCCGGTTCGCATGTCTCGCACGAACGCGTCGAGCCGCTCGCCGTTGCTGTCATTGGGCACCAGATTCGGCGCGTACGAGCTGAACGCGACGTAGCGGCCATCCGCGGTGATCACCGGAACGAGGCTGTCGGCGCTGCCCTGCCCGCCGGAGCTGGACACGCTGGCTCTGGTGATGGTGCCGGCCCGCAGGTCGCGGACGAAGACATCAGCGACGTTGTTGGTGTCCCCCGGGACCAAGTGTGAATCCGACGAAGCGAAGGCGACGTAGCGACCGTCCCCGCTGATCGCCCCGTTGCCGGCGTTTGCGTCGCTTTGGGCGCCCGTGCTGGACACGTTGATTCGGGTGGTGGTGCCGGCCTGCAGGTCCCGGACGAACAGGTCGCCGATGTCGTTGGTGTCGCCGGGAACCAGAGTGGAATCGTTTGAGCCGAAAACGACGTAGCGGCCGTCGGCGCTGATGCTGTGGCCGTAGCTGCTGTCGGCTGCCTGCAGGCCGGTGTGGGACACGCTGACCCGCTGGGTCGTGGCCGGCCGGGCCTCGTCCGGTGTGGCCTGGGCCGCGGCGGACGGTCCGGCGGCAGCGAGTAGCGCTGCGACGCCGACCGCGACGGCCGTTCCTGCCGATCTTCGGTGATGGACTCGATGAACCGGGGACACGGCGACGGTGAGGTGGGCAGCCGCGGTGGTACGGCGGCTGGGACGAGATGCTGGTCGATGCATGACGGGCTCCGCTTCTCGGTGGACGGTCACTGAGTTGGTCCGTCCGTAATCCGCTGCGGTTCGCCTGTGTCGTCTACCCGACGGCGCGACCGACGGGTATATCGCAAGGTGACACTGGTCAACAGCCCTGTGCGGCACGGCACGGATGCATACTGAGCGTGAGAGGACGGCATCACGCCATGCAGAGACCGATGTCAAAAGCCTGGCCTGAATCGCCTCCGCCGGTGATCTGGCAGCCCTGGGGGGCAAGCCCCACAGTCGCCACCGTTCGATGTACGCCGGCACGGTGAACCGTTCACGTTGTGCTGGCGTGTCTGGTCGGGTGCTGCAAAAGGCCGTGGCGGTCGGCCCAGCCGCGTACCGTCGCCGCGATCGCCTCCGGAAGGTCCTCGGGCGCATGGTGCCCGGCGAGGCCGAGGTGTTCGGTCTCCAGCCCGGCGATGTTCCGGGCGCACCAGTCGAGCAGCGGCTGTCCCATCATCGCTCCTGGTCCCCGTTGGAAGGCGAGCAGCAGCTTCGGCACGTCCGGGCTGGTGGCCAGCCAGGTGTCGTACCGCTCGATGCGCGCGACGACCTCGGCGGGTTCGCCGCCGAGGGGCATGGACCGCGCCCATCGCAGCAGCGGCCGGCGGCTCTCCGGCGTCGGGTACGGCTCCAGATAGACCTTGAGATCCTCGGCGGCGAGGCCACGCACGACGCTGAAGGGCAGCAGCTGGGTGAGGAACGCGTTGTCGTCGAGGATCAGGGCCTCGCCGGCACCGGGCGTCTTGATCGACCGGAACAGGGCGCGGCCGTCCTCGGGGAATTCCTCCCACGTCATGGGTTTCACGATGGTCTCCAGGAAGGCGAGGCCGCGCACCCGGCCGGGGTTCCGCCCCGCCCAGTCGAACGCGAGCGCACCACCCCAGTCGTGACCGACCAGCACGACCTCCTCCAGGTTGAGCGCGTCGAACCAGGCGTCCAAATAGCGAGCGTGGTCGTCGAAGGTGTATTCGAGGTCGGGCTTGCCGGACTCCCCCATGCCGATGAGGTCCGGCGCGAGCCGCCGGCCGGCACCGACGGCCGGCAGGACGTTTCGCCACAGGTACGAGGAGGTCGGGTTGCCGTGCAGGAACACGATGGGAACGCCGGTGCCGAGTTCGCGATGGACCATTGTGGAATGGAGAACGGCGGTGGTGGGCATGGCAAGGCCTTTCAGAGGTTGAGGGTGAGGATGCGGTCGACCGCGATCTCCATCACGACGCGGCCGGGCCGAACAGGCGGCAGCGATCGGTAGCGGCCGCGATAGGCGCGCACGCCGTCGCCGACCCGTGCCGGATCGTCCGACACGGTCGCGGTGCCTTCGAGCGTGATCCAGCGCGGGCCCGAGACCTGGCACAGCGCCACGCGGCCGGCGCCGCGGTGCACCACGTTGCGGACCTTGCGGCTGGACGCGACCGTCAGCACGCGGGCCAGGCCGGCGGCCGGGTTCCAGGTGAACCGGACGGCCGTGACGTGCGGGGAGCCGTCCGGTCGCAATGTCGTCAGCGTGCCCAGGTGCGAGTCGGCAAGGAACGCCGCGGCTCGCGCCGACGGTGCGGCCGCGGCCCGTGGGGGTGTCACTTCTTCTTCGCTACGGCTTCGCGCCAGATCAGGCCCGCGATGCTCGGCCTGACCTCGGTGGTGATGACAGCCATCGCCCGCTGGACGAATCGGTCGTCGGTCAGCTGCGCCACCATGCTCGCGGCCAGATCGATCCGGGCCGTGAACAGCCCGTCCGCGACATCTTCGCGCACCTGATACGGGGTGACTTCCGGATGGTCGAACAGCCCGGACGGCCGGGCGATCGTCCAGGCCAGGTCGCTGTCGCGCACCAGGGCCTCCATGCGGCGCATGTCGTCGTGCGCGGTGCGGGCGATCCGGCGGTTGACCAGCGGATCCATGACGTTGTTGAAGAAGAACTCGCCGCTGGGCCGCCAGGTCGGGTCCATCACGCTGGAACTGACGGTGATCAGCCGCTTCACCCCGTGCCGCCGCATGGCCGCCACGATGTTCGCGTTGCCCTGCGAATACACGGTGATCGGCTTGCGGGACGGCGGGCTGCCCAGACTGGACAGCACCGCGTCGTTGCCGGCGACAGCCCGGGCTACGGAGTCGGGATCGGTCACGTCGGCGGTCACCACGGTCAGGCCGGCCCGCGGTGCGATCGCGCCGGGGCGGCGGGTGACCGCGGTGACCTCATGCCCGGCGGCCAGGGCCTGCTCGGTGAGCCGGTGACCGGTCGGGCCGGTAGCACCGAAGATGACGGTACGCATGGTGTGCTCCCTTGCTGCGGGGGTTGACGGCGTTGACCATCCCGCGACGGCGGAGCAGTATTCAACTGTGCTGAATAAAACTCGGGGCCGCCCGCGCGGCAATCCCAACACCAAGGCCCAGATCGCCGAGGCCGCCCGGGTGCTGTTCACCCAGCACGGCTACAAGGCCACCACGGTCCGCGCGGTCGCCGCCGCGGCCGGCGTCGACCAGGCGCTGATCAGCTATCACTTCGGCTCCAAGAAGGGCCTGTTCGGCCAATCGCTGAACCTGCTCTGCCTCGAGCCCGACACCCTCGACCAAGCCCTGCACGGCGACCGCGCAGGCCTCGCCGACCGGCTCTTGGCCGCCGTCACCGCCGGGTGGGACGCCACCACCCCCGCCGAGAACCGCCTCGCCCTCGCCGACGACGACACCATGCGGGCCCTACGCGACTACCTGCAGAGTGAGCTGGTCGTCCGCATTGCTGAATTTCTCGGCGGTCCGGACGCCACCGAACGAGCCACCGCCGCCGTCGGCGTCATCGGCGGCCTCATCTTCACCCGCTATCTCAACCCGATCCGCCCGATCGCCACGCTGCCCGCGACCGAGATGCCCCGCATCTTCGGCCCGGCACTACGCGCCGCCCTACACACCCGCACCGGGCGCCGCTGACGGCCCATGCCGCGAGATCTCCGGGTTCGAGTTCATGGTGGGCTGATGCACCACACCATGGCGCGGCCCTGCCCTGGCGCCTCGGCCGTCATGCTCGACGTACGCCCTGCAGCGCCCTGCCCATCCGCCCGCACTACCAGACCTGGCTTGAAGCGGAAGCATGCAGCGCTGCCTGGACCATCAGGTCCAAAGACAGGCCTATTCGCTCCGACCTCAACCCAGGCGCAACTCGATGGCAAGGAGTGTCCGGCGAGGCCTGCTGCAGCACTCACCGGCGAGGTCGCGTTGACGCCGGACGAGTCGCTGTACGACGCGGGCCATAGCCGGACCGCCGAGTTGCTGCTGGTGGTCGACGAGTTCGAAAACGTGTTCTCGGCCTCCGTACCGACAGTGAGCGGGCGGCCTTCATCGCCGCCCTGGTGGCTCCGTGCCGCGCGGACGGCAAGACCCGCGCGGTCCTCGCGGTACGCGCCGATCACTACCCGAGGTTCGTGGAGTTCCCGGACCTGCTCGCCGCGATGCAGGACGGGCAGCTACTGGCAGGTGGGATGAGCCCGGCCGAGTTGCGCGAGGCCGTCGTGAAACCGGCCAACCGCGTCGGGATGCGGGTCGAGGGCGTCCTGGTCTCCGCGATCGTGGCCGAGGTGGCGGGCAGGCCCGGAGCGCTTCCGCTGGCCTCGCACGCGTTGCTCGAGGCGTGGCGGCGGCGCCGCGGCACCACGATCACACTGGAGGGCTACCAGGCGGCGGGTGGGGTGGACGGTGCGGTCGCGGCGATCGTCGAGGGCGTCTACCGAACCGGCGGGCAGGGCGCCGATCTGCTGGCGGATGTCGGCGCAGATGGTGTCGTGGTCGGGATCGCCTTTGGCGATCAGTCGGGGCCGGCGCCAGACGGCCTGTTCGCGGATGCGCCGGCAACAGGTTCGCAGGCTCATCGCGGGTCGGCCCAGCTGTTGGTAGATCCGGGCGGTGGTCCAGGCCTTCGGCGTCGTCAGCAGGGCCCGGATCCGCTCGCCGATGCCCGGACTGCCGATGCGTGGGCGTCCGGGGCGGGGCCGGTCCGGGAGTCCGTCTAGGCCTTCGAGGTCGTGGCGGGCGATCCATCGTCGCACCGTTGCCGGGTCGTAGTGCAGCAGAACCGCGATATCGGCGGCGGACATACCGCTGGCCGAGAGCAGGATCATGACCGCGCGGGTCGCGACCCGCCATTGCTGGTGCAGGGCGGTGACGAGTTGGTGGTACTGCTCGTCGGACACGTTGGCGTACACGTGTGCAGGACGCATACTGGTCGTCGGCCTCGTCGTCGGTTCGGGCGTTGTGTGAGAACTCCGATCCAAACCCCGACGAGGCCTTCTACGTGCGCATGTTGATCAATCCGGGCGAGCTACGGACATAACTATCGGCTACCTTCCTAGGCCGCTGATGGCCGCGGATTCGTCTCGCAGCGCCGTGACGTGCAGGGCCGGTCGCCTGCGGTCGCGTGCCTCATGCCGTGAGCCACCCTGACAGACAGGGTGACGCCGATGCTCCCGTCACCGTGTGTTCTATCGAAGGCATCCAACGCACGCTCTTGCCGAAGGGCGGATGCTTGCCAGTACACCCCCCGAATACGATCCACCGGTGACTGACGAGGATCGAATGTTGCCGGCTGCGCTGGAAGAAGCCCACGAACTGGGGTTCTTTGAGGACCACGATGGCCATGATTTCCAGCCGGATGAATCAGCAGCTTTCTGGGCCCGAGCTTCAGGGGGAACGATCGAGACCCAACCGATCGTGTTTCTCGGTTCCGAGGGGGCATTGTGTGTCATCGCCCGGAACCTAGATGACTACCTTTGGCTGCTGGCGAACGGTGTCGGCCCTCTGGAAATGGTCGACGGCCTACACCGCGTTCCGGAACAAATTCCAGCTCTCGTCGCGCTCGCGCGGCGGCATACCGGCACCTCATCGCGTCCTCTCGGGGCGGTGATCAGTGCTGCTGAAGCCGAGCTTCCGGCGTTGACAGCCCTCATCGAATCGGTGACGGGGTAAGCGGACGGACGCGCGCCTGGGAAGCCGTCGCTCTCGGTTCACCCGACGTCCGGATCTGCCGCTATCAGTGGGCACTGACCGCCGTGACGTGATCATGCTTCGTAGTATTGCTCCATGATGCGAAGTCGAGGCGGGCAATCGAGCAGCCTGGTGGCGGGCGTCGACGTGATGCTTGTCGGCCTGTTCTCCGCCAAGGACAAGGAGGTTGACGCGAAGCTCGATCTTCTGGCGGTCTCGGTGGAGGCGCTCGGCGGCCGGGTGGTGGGTCGACACGTCCAGCGTCGGGGCGTCTCGCATGGCGGCGCAAGGAAAATGACCTGGCCGTTCTCTCGACGGACGTTGCTCAGCCCTGGCAAGGTCCGCGAAGTCTCCGACGCGTGCCGGTCAGCCGGGGTCGCTGCGGCCGTTTTCGTCAACCCATTGACCGGGCACCAACAAACCGTCCTTGGCGACATGTTCGGTTGCCCCGTGGTCAGCGGCGACGACCTCATCGAACGCCGCGTCTGAGTGTCATCTGCCGCGGTCGGCGCCAGGCTTAAGGACGTGACCGGAGCCCGCGGTGCCAGCTTAATGCATGTGCCGACGCCGCCGTCGTGCTCGCCGCTGCCCACGTCATCTTCTGCCGCATTGCACGCCACCACTCAAGGAGCCGTTACGGACCCGTCGGCGGGTGGAGCCCGCCCGGGCGGGTCGCGTTGATCGTTGACGGCTCGCATGGCTTCGGCGAGTCGTCGCGCACGCTCTTCGTGCTGGTCGATCTGGTGCTCAACGGCAATAGCGATTTGATCGGGCGGGGTATCCGACCGGCCATGCAGCAGCACGGCTTGGGCCACTTCCTCCGCGTCCTCCGGGTTGAGGGAAAGCTGCCAGCGGCGGATGAACGGGATGAGGGCGCTGACCGCCCGGAACAACTCGTCCTCCGTCGGTGACTCGCTCATCGGGCTCCTCGCTTAGCGGAATTCGATCCTTGGATCGACGAACTCAACTGCTTGATATGCAGGTAATCCTTGGTGATCCACGGCGTGTTTGTGCTGGTGGATCGGGTAGTGAGGGGTGCCTGGATGTCGGTGTGGAGTGGTTTGCGGTTGGTGCGGTCTCGGGACGCGGCCGGTGGTCTGGTCGTGCGGTTCGGGGTCGCGCTGCTGGATGCGTATCTGGAGTTTCTGGCGGTGCGGTCCCGGCCGAACACGGTGGTCGCGGTCGCCTATGACCTGAAGGTGTTCTTCACCGTGGTCGGCAAGGCCCCGGGCCGGGTCGTCGCGGCGGATGTGCTCGCCTTCGTGACCGCGCAGTACGCGGGCGGTCCGGCCCGGCGGTTGCAGGCCGCCGTCGGCGACGCGGGTGGTGTGTCGGCGCGGACGGTCCGGCGCAGGTTGTCGAGCGTGTCCGGGTTGTTCGCGTTCTTGCAGGCACGTGGTGATGTCGAGGCGAACCCGGTGCCCCGCGGCCTGCCGACTCGCCGGGAACGGCAGCGTCCCCGCCAGGGCGTTCCGCTGGTGCGGGTCCCACGCACCCTGCCGCGGATCCTGCAGCCGGTCCAGGTCGATGCCCTGCTCGCGGCATTGCGCACGCACCGGGACCGAGCAATGTGTGAGGCGATGGTGCTGGGCGGGCTGCGCCGCTGCGAGGTCCTCGGGCTGCGCCTGGCCGATCTGCAGGTCGCCGCCCGGCGGGTGTTCATCGCCGAGGGCAAGGGCGGTCATCAACGCCAGATCCCGGTCTCCGGCCGGTTCTTCGCCTCCCTCGTGGCCTACCTTGACCTCGAACGGCCCTCCGAGGCTGACACCGACCGGGTGTTCGTGGTGCTGAAGGGCCCGCGCCGGGGCCGGCCGTTGTCACCGGCCGGGCTGGATCAGATCCTCGACTCCGCCCGGCAGCGGGCTGGTCTGGGCAAGGTGACCTGCCATCAGCTGCGGCATACCTGCCTGACCCGGCTGCGGGAGGCCGGCATGGCTCTGGAAGCCGTCCAGGCCCAAGCCGGTCACACCTCGATCGAGTCCACCCGCATCTATCTGCACCTGGCCGACGACTGGCTGGCCTCGCAATACCGGCGGGCAGCAGAGGCGATCGACGCCCAACTGTTCTCCGGCAAACCGTTGCCCCGCAACGGCTTCGACGTGATCGAGGGTGGACGGTGAACGGCTCGCGGCGGCTACCGGCCTGGGACACCCTCGCCGCCGAGATCCCCGACATGGTGACGCCGATGCGCCGCTACCTCGACCAGTTGGCCTGCATCCTGCGGCCCGGCAGCGTGTCCGGCGCCGACCTGGCCCTACGATCCCTGGCCGGCTTCCTGGTCGAACAGGCGCCCGAAGTCCGCCACATCGCCGACATCCACCGCCGGCACATCGAGGACTTCCGCACCTGGCTGACCGCCCGCACCGGCTACCGCACCGGCCGGCTCACCCCGGCCACCCTCGCCCACCGTCTCGGCACGCTACGGATGTTCTTCGTCCGGATCACCGACTGGGACTGGCCCGAAGCACCCCCAAGGGTCCCGATCATCCCCGCGGACCTGCCCCGGCAAGACCATCCCCTGCCAAAAGCCCTCGACGACCCGTCCGCAGCGAAACTACTACGCGCCGCCCAGGCCGACCCCCGCATGCTCACCCGAGTCGTGGTCGAAGTCCTGCTGCGCACCGGACTACGCGTCGGGGAGTTCACCGCCCTGACCGCTGACGCGATCGTGCTCATCGGCGCCGCGCACTGGCTGCACGTCCCCGTCGGGAAACTCCACACCGACCGCTACCTGCCGCTGCACCCGCACCTGATCACCCTCATCGGCGACTACCGCACCGCCCACGTCGACACCGGCAACCCGCTGCTGCTGCCCCGCGAGAACGGCCGAGCCTTGGACCGGCACACCGTCACCCGGCTGATCAACAAAGCCGGCACCGCCGCCGGCCTGGCCCACATCCACCCGGCACACCCTGGCCACCCAGGCCATCAACCGCGGCATGACCCTCGAAGCCATCGCCGCCCTACTCGGCCACCGCAGCCTCGACATGACCCTGCGCTACGCGAAAATCGCCAACCGTACCGTCGCCGACGAATACTTCGCCGTCACCGCAAAAGTCGAATCCCTTTACCAGCAAGGCAAACCACTACCCGCCGACATCATCGGGCCCCGCATGGCCCGACTCCGCCGTGAACACCACCGGCTACTCGGCAACGGCTACTGCACCCGACCGCCCGAGCTCGACTGCGCGTTCGAGGCCATCTGCGAGACCTGCACCTTCTTCCAGACCAGCATCGCATTCCGGCCCACTCTGCAAGCCCAGCACGACCACGCCGCCGCCCACGACCAACCCCACCGCGCCGACCTGTTCACCCGGCTCCTGGACAGCCTCGACCAACAAGCATCATGATCAACTTGACAAGGATTACCTGCATAATGGCGCGATCCGCGCGCCACGGAGCATCACGGCACCTCCGCATCGGTCGGCTAACGCTCGTGCCGCTGAGGACACGCGCCAGCCAGTCAATGTGCCGCCAGGCTTGGTGTGGACAGTCGGTGGCTCATGATGTTTGCCTGAAGGCGTTCGTGATCAGGCGTCGGTCGCTTCGCGTCAGTTCCCCGTCGAGGCTGCGGTAGGCGTGCGTCCCGAGGCAGATCAATGCGTCGTCAGTGGTGGTCCATTCACAGCTGCGGGCCCAGTATCGAGGGCTGCTGAGTAGCTCGTCGCCTACCTGGTGCGTGTCGGACCTGGCGCCGACGGCGCTGAGTGCCGCCGCCACGATCTCGGTGGCGTCGGCGGGCCGATCGCGGTCGGCGCAGACTGGCAGAAGAAGCAGAAGCCGCTCGGCGGGCGCATGGTCGGGGTCGGGCAGCTGGGCGGCGGCGATCAGCTCGGGCCACGCGAGTGCGGGGCCTCGGAAGTGTCCTTCCAGCGCCGCGAGCGGGATCGCGTTGCCGCCGGTGCCGGGGTCGAGGACGTAGTCAACGCCGCCTTCGTCCGGAAAGTTGCGCATGATGATAAGCATTCGGCTGGCCCCGGCAAGCCGCAGCGAAAACACCGGCCACTCGTGCTCTTCCAGGAATGTTTCGATGACTTCGTTCAGGTCGGCGGGATCTACACCGAAGGTGTGCGGTGCCGATCCGGTGCGTCGATACCTGTCCGGCTCGTCACCTGCCGTGCTGATGACACCGCCGACCGGGGACGCGGTCGGTGGCCCCGCTCCCGGAGCGTCGCAGAAGGGCCAGCGCCGCGGCGGCGCTCGCACTACCGTTGACCGGGTGGGGGATCTTGCGGAAGCCGAGCGGCTCTGGGACCACCTCGGAGAGATCGCCTGCCTCACCTTTGTCAAAGGGGTGGACGAAGCCGAGGCCCTGCGCCGCCTCGGAGCATATCCGGACACCATCGGTGAGAAAGACCCCGACGAACTCCTGGAGGAGTTCGAGAGCGACAACCCCCAGTACGGGTTGGCGGTCGGACTCGGGCCATGGTCGGTGGTCATCGAACCCATGGGCTTCTGCGGCGCCGATAACACCCTGCTCAGGGCGGTCTCAGTAGGCACCGAGGCAGTCGCGGTGCTGCGGCACGACTACGCCTCGGCGGCATTCGCCTATGCCGTCGACGGCGAGCTGATCACCGATTTCGAGCCGAGCTATCCCGACCCCGCGGTGATGCGCGGCGTCGACCCGCAACGCCTGTGGCCGGCGATGCGGGCGGTCGGCTTCCGGCCCCCTGACCAGGACGACGAGCAGACCAGTCAGCCGACCATGGCTATGGCACTACTGCTCACCCAACGGATCACCGGCGTGACGGTACCGCCCCGACCGCTGGACCAACCGCGCCTGTATGCCGAACTCGAGCCGTGGTTCGCCGTCACGCATCACCCCCGTGACCTGCTCACCGCCGACCGGCTCTCCCCCGAGCGGCACGCGGCACCGCTTGTCGCCGCGGTAGAGGCCGCCGACCCGGCGACGCAACGCAGGGTCGCCGTCTCGGAGGTGCACCGTCAGGCCGTCGCGCTCGGCCTGGCCGGCACTCCCGGCCTGGATGACGCACTGAGCGCCGCGACCGCAGGCACAGGCTCCCCGATCACCATCGACTCCCCACTCGGCCACCGGGTCCGCACCTGGCTCGCCGCGGCCCGGAACGCCTCCGAACTCGACCCCGGTGAACGCCAGCACGCATACGCTCTCGGCTGGTTCACCTCCGCCCTGCGCGGCGTTCTGAACCCCGACCCGCGTGCGGCCGCCCTCGCCGCGGCCAAGCCCCTCACCTCCGAGATCCCCGGACTCAGCGACCACGCCCTCCGCGCACAGATGATCGAGGCCTTACGGGCCTAACCCCACGCGACATACGAAAGTGTGCGCATTGTTCTGCCGATGACAATGCGTCCGGGAATTCAGGTGGTGAACTGGTCAGGTCTGTTGGCGATGGAATTCGGCGTGGGCGTGGAATGCCTATTTCGGCTCCCATGGCAGGTCGGAAACGTCGTGCCCCGCCGGCCGCGGGTCAGCACGCGGACGACACCCAGGATCGTGGTGTCGAGGTCGTGGCGGGGTCGTCGTCGTAGGGTGCGAGCGGGAAGCTGGAGCTCATGACGAAGATATTGTCCACATTGCTGGCTAGAGCACCGGCCGCCGGTCTCGACAGGGTCGACAAGCTGGCCAGCGTGGGCAGCCTCGTCATCGGGTTCGCCGGGTTGGCGTTGTCGGCGGCGGCGTTCTGGGTGGCAGTCCGGTCGGGCACCTCCCACTGCCGCGCTTGTCCCGGGTGGGGCTGGGGTGGAAGGTGGGCTCGCCGCCGCCCCTCGATCGGCCATGGCTCATCTGCTGTGGTCAGTCATGGTTCGCGCCGGGCGTCAAGCGCAAAGCTTCACCCGATTCATTGCTTCGTCCATTGGCGTCGTGCAGGCGCGATGCGAATTCGATGAACGCTGCCCGCCATGCTCCGCTGGCGGACCGGCTCCTGCCTGAGGTCCGCGACGCTGGAGGGGAGAAAGATTGTGAAGCGAACAACCTCGGCCGGGGTAGGTCGCGTCCGGGTCGCGCTGGCGGCGGCGGTCGCGACCGTCGCGACGCTGTTCGTCGTGCCGGCGCCGGCCGCGGAGGCGTTTCCGGTGGAAGCCTTCGCGTTCGGTGGCAACTCGCACGCCAGCCTGACCCGCGCCATGTTGACCCGGGCGGTCCTCAACTACTTCGGGATCAGCAACCCGAGTGTGGCGACGCGCCGGGCGATCGACGACATCGTCGCCGCCAATGAGGCCGTCGACGGTGATCAGGTGAGCTCGGCCAAGCACTTCGACGGCGAGAACTTCGGCGGCGGGAAGGCGCTCATCCAAACGCATTTCTCGAACACCGTGGCGTTGCTGCTGATCGGCAACCCGAGCGGTGCTCGACTCAGCTTCGGTGCCGCGCTGCACACCATCCAGGACTTCTACGCGCACAGCAACTGGGTGGAGCTCGGTATCCGCAACCCGACGAGGGCGCTCTGGACGATCGATTCGATTGGAACCGTCGCGGGCCCGCGCGAGGCGACCTGCAACGGCTCGACGCTGACCACCACAAAGCTGACCAGTGGCTACTACGGCGGCGAAGACCGGACACCGCAGATCGCCTCGAAGTGCCGCCACGGCGGGCCGACCGACTTCGGCGCCGGCTCCGGTGGCATCAACAAGGATTTCAACGACACGCTGTTGTCCCCGCACGCCACGTTCCACACCGAGGCGGCCCGCCAGGCCACGGCCGGCAGCCGGCTCTTCCTGGACGACATCAACTTCTCGGTCGGGCAGTTCTTCACCGAGGAACTACTGGCCGTCTAGGTGAACCGACGACGCGGCGCCCGGTCAACGTCGGGCGCCACCCGTCGGGACCTCCGGCGTCACACCTAATCGAGGAAACAACGGCTCTGGGGCCGACATGATCCGAATCGATGTTCGGGTTGATCGGCGGGGATGGATGAAGCCGCGCGCTCCGGCCCCGCACACCGAGGAAAGGACGGAATGGCATGGTCCGAGTTCGACAAAGGGTGCGGATGCGATCGATCGCCGCCGCCACCGCGCTCACTCTCGCCGCGGCGACCTGCCTGGCCATCGCCTCGCCGGCGCACGCCGAGACGTTCCCCATCACGGACTCCTTCGACGACCCCAGCCGGTGGACCTCCGAGGAGATACCGGGTTCCACCAGCACGGACGTGGCCAGCTTCCCGGGGGCCCGCTCCGCCCCGAACATGGCTTACCTGGACTCCTATCCGATCGGCCCGTACGAGGCCAGGATCTTCCGCGCGATCACCCTCAACAATGGCGCGTCCCTGCCGCGTTCATGCACGGCGAGCATCTGGGCCACTTACGCCCAGCAGGTGGATCTGGGGAACGTCAATGTGAACCTCAAGGTTCACAGCGGCGGTCCGACCGGGCAAATCATCTCGGTGATCGGTGCCCAGCACCTCAGGGAGGGCTGGATACAGCGAAACTTCGCCCCGATCCCCTGGCCGGCCAATTCCCGGACCATCACCGTCGAGATCGCCGCCTACCACGGCGTGGCCATGCTCGATGACTTCTCCATCAATTGCAGGTGACGGCCGGCCCTCAGACGGCCGCCGGCGCACCACGCGAATTTCGCCGCCGACCAGCGTCAGCACACCCACGAAAGGACCAAACCGCATGTCTCGACGTCAACGAACCGGGCGGATCCGATGGCTCATCGGCGCCGCCGCCACGCTGACCCTGCTCGGCGCCGGTGTGGTCGCCGCCAACCCGGCCCAAGCCGGGGTTTCAACCGTCAGCGACGGCTTCGAGGGCGGCAACCCCTACCTTTTCTGGAACGTCCGGTACGACCACGGCCGCAGCATCGTCAACCTCATCAATCATGTGAATGCCAACACGGAGTTCGGCGGTCAATGGCTCGCGTGGCTCGAGGCGCCGGGCACCGTACCCGCGCGGATCTCCAGTGATGCGATAGTCCTGCCGGAGCCGTCCGGCGGCCAGGTGACGTGCAGGGCCCAGGCGTGGGCGGCGAAGGCCGGCGACTCGGTGGGATCCCCGCGTGTCCAGATGAGCGTGAACAGCCGCAGCGGGAGCGTGGACACCGTCATCGCCGGCACCACCTACACCCTCACCGACACGGAGTACGGGCGCGCCGAGTTCGCTTTCTGGCCCTACCGGGCCAACGCCAACCTGGTCGTGGACATCTCCGTGACCGGCGGTAGCGCCTATGTCGATGACGTGTCCATCAGGTGCGCCTCGGCAATCGGATAGAAAGGCTCACCTCATGTTCCGACACCTGTTCCGGCGCGAACGGCTGGGGCGCTCCCGCTGGGTCGCCGCCGCCGTGCTCACCCTCACCGCGGTCGCCGGTCTGAGCATCGCCTCCCCGGCGCACGCGGAGGCGTTCCCCATCTCGGACACCTTCGACGACAGCCGCCTGTGGACCATCGAGGAGGTACCGGGTGCCAGCAGCGCGTTCGTGGGGACTCTCGGGGAGGCTCACACCCGCTCCAACGCGGCTTACCTGGACGCCTATCCGCTCGGCCCGGCGGAGGCGAGGGTCTTCCGCGCGATCACCCTCAACAACGGCGCGTCCGTGCCGACCACATGCCAGGCCAGTGTCTGGCTCCGCAATGTTCCGATGCCGGAGAACTTCAACGTCCAGGCGCACCTCAGGGTCCACAGCGGCGGCCCCACCGGGCAGATCATCTCGGTGATCGGCGCGAACATCAACAGTACGGGCTGGACACAGAGAAACTTCGCCGCGATCCCCTGGCCGGGCAACACCAGGACTATCACCGTCGAGATCGCCGCCTACCACGGCGTGGCGATGGCCGACGACCTCACCGTCAGCTGCTGACGGCCGCCGGCGCACCGCACGTGATGTGATCCAGGCCTCCGTCAAGCGGCTGGAGCAGCTTGACGGAAGCCTGGATCACGCAGGGCGGTCATGCGGCCGGCGTGTCCGAATGGGCAGCGCCGGCAGTCCGTATCTTCCTGACGCTGGCCGAGGAACTGCATTTCGGGCGCACCGCGCAGCGCCTGCACCTGTCCACCGCCCGGGTCAGCAGGCGATCAAGAAGCAGGAACGCGCCATCGGCACCCTGCTCTTCGCCCGGAACAACCGAAATGCCCAACTCACGTCGGCCGGTGTGCGGCTGCGCGACGACCTGCGACAGGTCTACCGCGACCTGCGGAACAGCCTGGAAACGGGCCAGGCAGTCTTCCCGGGCCGAAGCCGCCGTGCTGCGCTTGGGCATCCTCGGGTGGAACCTCGACGACCTGCGCCCCCTATTCGACGCCCTGGCCGAGCGCCGCCCGGACAGCGAGGTGCGGATCCGTGTCCTCACCTTCGCTGACCCCTTCGGTCCGTTGCGCGCCGGAGAGCTGGACGCGATGCTCCCGTGGCTGCCCATCCGCGAGCCCGACCTCACCGTTGGCCCCGTCGTGTTCACCGAACCCATCGTGTTGGCGATCTCCACCACCGACCCCCTGGCCCAACAGGACTCGGTCTCCCTGGAGGCCTTCGCCGACCGGACGGTGATCGTCGGCGCCGCGCCGGACTACTGGCGCCACACCCCGGCATCGCCTACCCCCTCATCCGCGACGCACCACTCGCCCGTTTCGCACTTGTCTGGCGCACCGCCGCCGAAACCGATCTCATCCGAACCTTTGCCAGCGTCGTCACCGAGCTGGGCCCGATAGTCCTATGACGTCGGAGCGGCCCTTCCAACCCCGGAGACTCTCTGATGTGCTGATGTCCTACCCAGCGGGCAGGATGGGCGCGGGAGGTACAGATGAGCGACATCGCGGACGTTCCACCCGCCGTTGTGGGCCGGCTCCGGGTGATCTGCGGGGAACTGCCCGAGGCGTACGAGGAGCCGGCGTGGATCGGCCTGCGGTGGCGGATTCGCCGGCGGACGTTCCTGCACGTCTACACCACCGACGAGAGGGGGTCGGCGTACATCGATATAGACGATCCGGCCGTCCTGATGACCTTCCGGGTGCCGCCCGGGGAGTTGGCCGCACTGGCGCATGCCGGCCCTCCGTTCTTCCGGGCCGACTGGGCAATGAATGTCGTGGGAATGGTGCTGGACGACGAGACGGACTGGGTCGAGGTTGCCGAGCTGGTGACGGACAGCTATCGCGTGCAGGCGCCCCGCCGCCTCGCGCTCCGGCTGAAGGCAGGTGGATGAACCGTCGGCTACCTCCCCACGTTGCCGCTTATCCCGGAAGGTCATTCAGAAGTACGCCTTCTGGCCGTCGGTGAGTTCTCCGCCGCGTGGCTTGCGGTCCGGGGTGATCATGCCGATGCCCCGGTAGCCGCCGTCGCCGGTCATGCCCGGCCCGCCTGGCGTGTAGTGGCCCGACAACCGTTCGGCCAGGCCGGAGACGAAGAACGCCGCCGCGTCGCGGCGGGCGCCGGGGACGGGATCGCCCACGTCCGCGACCCGCCCGTCCAGATCCGCGACCGTCCATTGCCGGGACGCGCTTTCACTCGGTTCGGGTATCGGCCTCGAGCACGGTGAGGTCGCGCACCGCGTACCGGTGATGCTCGGCCTCTTCCTTGAACACGACGCTGAGGCAGCGGCGCACGACGTAGTCCTTGTCCGGGTAAAAATCGGCCGGCTTACGACCACATACCCGATCGAGCTCGGCCTCGGTGAGCCCGTCGACGACCCGGCGCATCGTGGCCATGCGGGCGAGCCGCGGCGCGAGCACCTCGCCAAGCGTCGGGGTCGCATCGAGGGTGAGCCCAAGCTTCGCCGACGCTTCCGCGGCCGGGATCCCACCACCAGGAAGGCCCAACGGGTGACACGGCGCATCCTCCTCGAGCACGGCGTTACCGATCCAAGCATCGCCGGCCATCAACAGATGCCGCTGCGTCTCGACGAACGACCACTCGCCGTCGACCCGCTCATGCAACTTCGCCTCGGATAGGCGCCCGGCGCGATCGAGCGTCTCCTCCCACTGCTTCTCGATGGCATCCCAAGCGGCCCGGTACTCGGCGACGGACGCGGCCTCACGGGCCAACACCCGGTTGGGATGCAACCGGTCGAGCTCGGCCTCGACATAGGCAGTCACGTCGACGTCATTGACAACCACACGCTCGAAGCCGCCACCGAGGGAAACAGCACCCCCATAGCAGTCCACGATCTTCAGGCCGGTGACGTCGCAATCGCGAATCTCGAGGCCGGAGAGGTCGCACAGGTGGATGCGGCCACCACGGAACTGGTCACTTTGGGTGTACTCAGCAGGCATCGGCACAGCTTCCGGATCCGTCCCGCCCCCGCGAGTGGATGGCACAACGTGAGGGTTGCGTGTTGCGTCGGGGTGGGAGAGTGCGGGATCGAGCATCTTGGCGAGTGCTCGACGATCGATCTTGCCCGCGCGGTTGAGAGGCATCTCGTCCAGCCAGACGTAGACGCGTGGAATCATCGGCGCGGGTAGCCAATTACCCAGTTGGCTCGTGATCAGCTCGTCGGGTCGCCGTTCGCCGACCAGATAGGCGACGATGGCCGCGCCGCCCGGGGTGTCCTCGCGCAACAGTGCTGCCGCGTCGACCACGCCTCGGCATGCGCGCAGGTTGTGCTCGACCTCGCCGATCTCAACCCGGTACCCACTGATCTTGATCTGGTCGTCGATTCGGCCGACGTACACGTAGTTCCCGTCCGGCTGAAGCCGAACGTTGTCCCCGGTGGCGTACATGCGCTCGCCGGGCCTCTCGGCGAACGGGTCCGGGAGGAACGAGGCCGCCGTGCGGCCGGGATGGCCGAGATAGCCTCTGGCAAGACCGGCGCCGGCCAGGTACATCTGGCCGGTGTCGCCGGCCGGGACGGGGTTCAGCTCCTCGTCGAGGACATAGGTTCGCACGTTGCGGATCGGGCGCCCGATGGGGACCCACTGCGGGGTCGAGGCGTCGCAGGGATACCACGTCGCGGCCACCGAGGCCTCGGTCGGGCCGTAGCCGTTGTGGACGACCAGCGAGTCGTTGCTGCCCAGGTCCGGCCCGTCGAGTTGGGACCCGCCGGTGATGACCAGGCGCACGCCGGCCGCGGCCAGCCGGGGAAGCAGGGACGTCCCGTACGGCCCGAGCACCGCGGCCGGGACTTCCAGCGCGGTCACGCCGAGCGCGCGGACGGTGCGCAGGATGCGGTTGGCGGGCAGGTCGCCGCCGTCGGCGATGGCGACGCAGGCGCCGAAGCAGAGCGGCATCAGGCAGTCGTGCATGGTGCTGTCCACGGTGAGCGCGGTCGTCCACAGCATCACGTCGTCGGTCCTGATCAGGTCGATGTCCTCGAACGAGGCGATGATCAGGTTCAGGATGCCTTCGTGCGGCACGCCGACGATCTTGGGCCGTCCGGTCGAGCCCGACGTGGTGAGCGCGTATGCCAGGTCGAGCGGCCTCGGCGAGGGGAGCTCCGTGGCGGCGAGGCTGTCGTGGCCCGTCTGCGGGCCGGTTACGTCAATGAGCTGGGCGTCGGGCAGCCAGTCGACCGGCGCGGTAGCAAGGACGCGTCCGCAGCCGACGTCGTCGAGCACCCGGCGATTGCGCAGCGGCGGATCGTCGGGGCTCATCGGCAGACACGCCGCGCCGCTTCGCAGGATGGCGACGATGCCGATCAACGCGGCCGGGCAGTGCCGCGCGATGAGACCGACGATCGGTCCGGCGTCGTCGGCCACCAGCTGCCGCGCGAGTCGCGCCGACAGCCGATCGAGCTCGGCATAGGTCCACGAGCGTGCCGAGGTCCGGATGGCCGTGGCCGCCGGCCGGTCGCGAAACTGGCGCTCCAGGAGATCGACCAGGGTCCGTGCACCCGCGGTCCGGGCCGACCGTCGAGAATCCTGCACCGCAAGCACCACCTATCGACTAAGTTTGGTCGCCCAGCGACCAGCGGATCGCATCGGGGAGCATCGACTCCCACGCCGCGTAGGTGTGGCCGCCTTCCCCGATCGCGCTTCGTACGACATGTCCGTCGGCCGCGAGCTCGTCGGCTGTGCGTTCGGTCGCTTCCACCAAGCTGAGTCCGTCGTCGAGGATGATGTCCTTCTCCTCCCGGCTCGCGGACAGGAAGAACCGCGACCCGCCTCTCGACCGGTCGGGCCTCGCCGGGCCGAGCCGATGTTCGCTCAGCGGGCCGGAGATGGCCACGGCGCCGTGGAAGCGATCCGGCCGGCGCAGCGCGGAGCGGATCGCCGTGACCGCCCCCAGACTCGCGCCCACCGCGACGGCGCGGCCGACCGGCCGGTTCCCGAGCCAGGTGCGCAGGTAGGGGAGCAACTCGTCGGCGAGCGCGTCGACGATCCCGTCGTCGAGGAGCTCGCTGCGGCGGGTCGACCACTCGCTCGGACTCAGGAATATCGCCGCGGTGGTGGGGATCCGATCCTGGAGGGAGAGCCGGTCCAGAATCGCCGGCAGGCGCATGATCTCCACGAACTCGGAGCCGTCGAGGACGAGCAGCAACGGGAGGTCGGCATTCTTCCGGAGCGGGTTCTCGGTGGAGATGAACAGATCCACGCGTCGGCAGCCGGCGAGCTTCTCGCCGCGCCAGGTTCGCTGGACGAGCCGGTCCTCACGCGAGGCCACGCTGAGGTCGGGCAGGCTCTCACGCAGGATCGCGGCCGCGTAGCTCGCAGGCGTCCGATATTCCAGCATCAGCTGCAACGGCACCTCGCGGCCGAGTTCGCGGCGGACCGTCGCGGTCGCGCGCGGCACCAGCAGGGAGTGCCCGCCCTGGGCGAAGAAGTCGTCGGAGGCCGACAGCGGCCTGCCGAGCACGGCGGACCATGCCGCGACGACCCGTGCCTCGAGCCCGGTCGCGGGCGGCAGGTCCACTCCGGCGCGCGTGGTGGCGGTGGTGACCGGTGGCAGCGCGGCGCGGTCGAGCTTGTTGTGCGCGGTCAGGGCGAATCGGGGGATCGTGACGAAGTGGTCCGGGCGCATGTACGCGGGCAGTGTTTCGCGGAGCATGTCGCGCAGCGCCCCCACGTCCACCGACCTGGCCGCCACGATGTAGGCGACCAGCGCGGGGCCGGTCGCCAGGGTGGCCCGGACGACCGCCGCCGCGGTGATGTCGGGATGGCGCAGCAGGGCGTGTTCGACCTCGCTGGTCTCGATCCGGAAACCACGGATCTTGACCTGGTGGTCGGTGCGGCCGAGGAAGTCGATGGCTCCGTTCGGCAGGTAGCGGCCCAGGTCTCCGGTGCGGTACATGCGCGACCCGGGCGGCCCGAACGGATCGGGAACAAACGACGCCGCGGTCAGGCCGGGGCGGGAATGGTACCCCCTGGCCAATCCGTCGCCAGCCAGGAAGATCTCGCCGCGCACGCCGACCGAGACCGGCTGGAGGTCCTCGTCGAGGATGTAGGCACTCGTGTGTGGGATGGGGCGGCCGATCGGAACTCTGCCCGACCACGGCCCGCCTTCGAACACGGTGGCCAGCACCGTGCACTCGGTCGGACCGTACGACGCCACGACCCGGCAGCCGGGTAGGAGTCCCTCCACCAGGGCGAAGCTCCTCGGGTTGACAACGTCGCCGCCGACGACGAGCTGGCGCAGCCCGGACAGGATGTGCGGGTCCTGCTCGACGAGGATGTCGAGCTGCGGAGAGACCAGCTTGAGCGTGGTGACCTGGTGTTCGCACAGGACATCCCGCAGACCGTCGAGGAGGGACCCGGGATCGGCGACCACCACCCGGCCGCCGTGGGCCAGCGGTGCCCATTCGAGCACGGCGACATCGAATGTCAGCGGACCGGTCTGGAGAAACACCGATCCCGGGCCTACCTCGAGATAGTGCGGTGCGCCTTCCACCAGTCGGCTCAGGGCTCGATGTGAGATCGCCACCGACTTGGGGTTTCCGGTCGATCCGGATGTCGATATCAGGTAGGCCAGACTGTCCGGAGCCGGGAGAGTCGGAAGATTGTCGGTGGCGTATCCGGTCAGGTCCGGGCTGCCGTCACCGATGGTGAGAACCGGCGTCTCCATCGAGGGCAGGCGGGCCAGCAGCGGTGAGCCGACGATCATCAAGACGACGGCGGCATCCGACATCAGGAGGCGGATCCGATCGGCTGGGAAGTCGGGGTCGACGGGCAGGTACGGTGCGCCACATTTGGCCAGCGCGAGCAGCACCACGAATCGTTCGACGGTGCGTTCCAGGCAGACGCCGACCACCTTCTCCGGTCCGACGCCCAGGGTTAGCAGGTGTCGGGCCAGCCGGTTCGCGCGTTCGTTCAGCTGCCCGTAGGACAGCGGGCCGCCGTCGCCGACCACCGCCGGCGCGTCCGGCGTGCGGTCGGCCCGGGTCTGCAGACGTTCGACAACGGTGGTGCCGGACGCCGGAGTCCGATCGTTGCCGCGCCGCAGCAGCGTGCGGTCGGCCCGGGTGAGCAGGTCGAAGTCGCGCATCGGCGCGTCCGGCGTCGCCACGCCCTGTTCGAGCGTGCGGATGTAGCGGTCCGCGAGCGTGACGATCGTGGCCCGGTTGAACAGTGCGGTCGGGTACACGAAGGTCGCCCGCAGCCGCCCCTCAACGATCCGAGTGGTGAGCGAGAGGTCGAACCTGGCAGTCACCGGCAGGTCGGGTTCCCACCACACCGGCGCGTCTGGATCCTCGGCCAGGTCATCCCGGTCGCCGGCGTGATTCACGACGACGTCGAAGATCGGATTCCGGTGCGCCTCCGACCCGGCGTTGAGCGCACCCACGATCTGCTCGAGCCGCGCGTCCTGGTGCGCGTCCGCGGCCATCCAGGCGTCCCGGGTTCGGGTGATCGCCTCGCGAAAGGTCAGCTCCGTCGTGGTCAGGTCGACCCGCAGGATCATGGTGTTGATGAAGAACCCGATCAGATCTCGCAGGTCCGGGTGTGTCCGGTCGGACACGATGGCGCCGATGACGACGTCGGACTGGCCGCAGAAGGCCCGGAGCGTCGCGACGAACGCGGCACTGACCACCATCGCCGGGCTCGCGCGCGTACGCCAGGCCAGGGCGGTCATGGCCGCCGTGGCCTCCCTCGGCAGCTCGAGGACGACCGTCTCGCCGACCGCGTCGAACGCCGTGGGCCGAGGCAGATCCAGGGGCAGTTCCAACGGTTCGTAGCCGGCCAGCGCCTCGGTCCAGTAGTTCAGCTGGGATCGGAGCAGGTCGTCGGTCAGGAAGTCGCGCTGCCACCTGGCGTAGTCGCCGTACTGGACGGGCAGCCCCGGAAGGCGCGGTGTCCTGGCCGTCAAGGCCGCCTCGTACAGCTCGAACAGATCCCTGGCGAAGACGTCCATCGACCACCTGTCGGTGATGATGTGGTGCATCGTCACCAACAGGCCGGGCCCGTCGACCAACTCCGCGGCCACCGCTCGAAACAGCGGAGGCCGCGCCAGGTCGAAGGGCCGCACGGCAGCCTGTTCGACGGCTTCCTGCCAGTCGGGGCCGGCCCAGACGAGCGGGATCTCGACATGGTCGACGATCTCCTGGGTGACCGCCCCGCCCGGCGACATGAGGAACTTCGTCCGCAGGATCTCATGGCGCCGCACCAGGGCGGCGAGGGCGGCGAGCAACGCCTCGCGGTTCACCTCCGCCGGAAACCGCCAGCCACAGCTGATGTGGTACTGGTCGTGCGACGAGTCCAGTTGGCGCAGCCACCACATTCGCTCCTGTCCCGCCGACAACGGGAATTCGCTCGCCGTGCTGTCGCGAAACGGTGGGATCGGGTTCCTCGGGCGCGACTGGCGTGCCGGCATTGCTACCCCCGAACTCGTGCCTGTTTGCGCGAACTCTCAACCGCCGCGGATATCGTGCTGATGCTGCGGAAGGTCGCCTCCTTGAGCGCCTCCTCCGGCAGCTCGATCTCGAACGTGTCCTCGATGGACAACATCAGACCCAGGCAGGTCAGGGATGTCATGCCCAAGCTCCAGAGATTATCGTCAGGGCGAAGATCCTGGCTGTACCCATTCAGGTTGAGCTGCTTCGTCACGAGGCTGCGAACGGTGTCCGCGACAGATGGTTGATAAGCGGGCATTGCTACCGCGTCCCGGGGTTGCCGGTTGTGGCCCCAGCCGGTTGGGCCACGTCGCCGTCGCCCTTGAAGGTACGCAGATAGCGCGCGATACGACGTGCACCATGCAGGTTCCCCTGTGCGTACCAGAGAATGTCGGGGCCCAGGCCGTAATCGACGCCGAGTTGCTCATAGGTCTGCACGGCCATGTTCCGGTAGTAGTCGGTGAGCTGCGAGGTCGTCATCTGCGGTGCGGCCTGCGCGCCGGTCTCGAACCAGGCGGCGAGGCTGTGTGTGACATATTCATCGATCGACCATTCTACGGTCCTGGTCGCCACTGGCTTGCGCATCGGCTGGAAAATCGAGTCGATGATTCCGGACTTTCCCTGCAGTTCATTGGCGACGTGCTCGGCCAGCAGGGGCGCACAGTGGAAGCCGTCACGGTAGGTGCCCGTCATCAGATACAGGCCCGAGGGTGGCATCCAGCCGACCAACGGGAATCCGTCGAGCGTGACGGGGCGGTTGCCGGTGCACCATTTCGTGACCTCGTGGGTGGCTGCCCGCTCGTCGAGCTGGTGCATCGAGTACTGGGCCAAGAAGCGGACGTCGGCCATCCAGGTGACACTGGAGATGGTGTTCACCAAGCGGTTGGTCGCGCCGTAGTACTCCAGCCCGCCGCCTTGCGGCACCACGTGCAGACCGCAGGCGAAACCGCGATTCGGCGTCCGAACCACGCTGGTGAACGGTTCACCCCCCGTCCGCTTGGCGATCATCGCGAAGCCGAGCCCCGGAAAGGTCGGCACCAGATCGGGTACGTCGAACACGGTTCGCACCAGCGACTCACTGTGGATGCCGGCGGCCACGACGACAGCGCCGGCTTCGATGAGATGGCCGTCGTCCAGCTCGACCGCGGTCACCGCCTCGTCGCTGCCGACCAGCCTCTTTACCGTCTGATCGAGAAGGAACGCTCCGCCATGCCGCAATCGGCGTTCCAGCGACGCCAGCACCCCGCGAGCATCCACGGCCCCCTCCGTCGGCAGATGAATGGCACGCAATGCGCGCGACTCCGTCCGGGGGTTGTAACCGGGGATGTCGGTCGGGTCGACCTCCTTCCACGGCTTCTCGTACTGGTCGAGGGCGTCGATTATCGCGGCGAAGTTCACCGTGTCCAATTCGGCTCCGACGGAGTTCAGGATGATGTGCGATTCCGTCGTTGTCTGCAGCGGCCGGTCGGATGGCGCGAACTCATCGAGCCGCCGCAGCGTCTCGGGCCATTTGTCATGGGCGGATATGCCGAGCTCGAACCTCGTCCGCGCGGCGTCGGTCCGCAGCGATTCGGTCGTGGTCTCACCGAAACAGCCGAGCATCGCACCGGCCGCCTGGCTGGCGCCCGTGTCGCGATGGCTCGGACCCACTACCACCACTGATCCGACCTGGCGCCCGATCAACTCGTCAGCAAGAAACATGCCGAGCGCGCCGTTGCCGATGATCACCACATCAGCCTTGGTCGGCCTCTTGGCGCCAGCGGCGAATACGAGATCAGACGACCTCATGGTCGGATTGGACACCCCGGGCTCCTCAGATTTGGATGATGTCACTCGGCGCGTGATCAGAAGTCGAAGATGTAGAGGCCGAAGTTCCGGTCGGAGACCAGGACGTAGTTCTTCTCACCGATCTTGTGGACTTTGACGCCCCAGAAGTCGATGCCGGGCTCGCGGAAGGCGCCGACCTCCCGCAGGCCATCGCTGCCGTAGCTCAGCACCCGGAGGCCACCGGCGAAGAAGGTCACGTACACCAGCCGGCGATCGGGGTCGATCGCCACGTGCGACGCCGAGAAGTCGCCGAAACCGGTGGCGTACCTCGGGTCCTGTGACTCGGGGATGGCGTACGTGTCGATCTGGGTGACCGAGCCGGTGCCGCTGCCCGGGATGTCCGTCTTGTACAGCCGGAGGTAGCCCCAGCCTACGAACTCCGACTTGACATCGGTCGCGCAGATCTCTGGATTAGCCGGTGTCGGGGTGTGGCCGGCGGTCTCCTCGGTTACGTCGGGCACGCCGAGAAGCCGCAGACCCGTCAGGCGGTTGACGAACATCAGCGGGATCGTTCCCCTGGCCGCCGTGGGGAACTGCTGCATAGCGTCCGGCCCCTGGTGGTTGAAGATGATGCCAGCGCTGTAGCCGGCCGCGGTGATGGCATCCAGCTTCTCCTGGAACGCGCATCCCGGGGCCGACCCGCCGGTCAGGATCGAGGCGTCACGCTCGATGAGCGCGATCCCGCGCCCGGGCGGCACGGTGCCGGGGCAGCCGGAGCCGACAAAGGTGGGCGTACCAGAGATGGGGTGGTCGGCATTGACCGGCGCCGAACCCGAGCTCCAGGCCGCGACGTACTCGGTGCCGGCGTGCGGGCCCGATGTGATCGTGCCGAAAAGGCGATAGGCTTCGATGTTCTCGTCGGCGCCCACCAGATACTCGGCGTCGGGCGAGAGGTCGTGATGGTTGGCGTTGCCCTCCGGCCAGATCTGTTGCCCGCGCTTGGCACGCTCCTCGTCGAATTCGGCGTACTCGGTCCGGGCAATCAGCGAGACGTTGCCCGGCGTCGGGTCGGTGACGTCGAGCAGCACGTACCCGCCATCCCAGTAAGTCGCGGTCATGACGTACCGGTCGCCGACCCGGCGTACGTCGACGGCGTGCCCGAACACCGAGATGAGGCCCTTCGAAGGGTCTCCGGTCACATGGAACGGTGCAATCCTCAGGTCAAGGGCGTTGACCATCACCGGGTTACGGGGATCAGTGATCTCCATGATGACGATGTCGGTGGTGGGCTTGTCGGTGACGAAACTGACGTAGGTGCGGCTGGTGGAGCTGTCCGTCCAGGCGCAGGTGTAGTACGCCGCCAGGGCCTGGTCCGCCGGCTCATTGTGCGAATCCGTGTAGTCGCCGGCGTGGGCGGCGAGGAGCTGGGCATTCTCTGGGTCGGAAACGTCCCAGATGCTGATGCCACCCCGCTGGCGCGGCTCGGTCGGATCGGGTGCATCGGCCAGGATGTAGTGTTCGTGGGGGTGGATGAACAGCGCACCACTGAAGTACTCGTTGGCGATCTCGATCACGCACGGACCCTCGCCGACGTAGTTGCCATTCGTGGTCTCGATGAACGCGCTCTCGACCTCGAAGGGCGCTTTCGGGTCGCTGATGTTCATGACGTAGGCGCCTGTCCGCACACACGTCGGATGCCGGTATACCGTGAGGAACGCGTAATCGCCGTAGGCGGCCACGTCCGCGATGTGACGCGCGAGGCCCGCACCCGACGGGTTGGTGACCGTGGCCTTACCCACCAGCGTCACCCCGTACGAGACGGACGGCAGGTGCCCGTCAAGCTCCCGAGCGCGCCAGACGAAGCCCTCGCCCTGGACCACATCCGTGCCGGTCATGTGTGCCCTCCCATGTGTGCCTCCCGACCACGCGTGCCGTCCAACCACGCGTGCCGTCCAACGGAAGGATGCCGTCGGCGGCCGGGGCTGTCCCGTCGCCGGTTCACGTGACTGCGATGCCCCGGGTGGCGCGGCCTAAGGTCCATCTCAAATAGAGGGCGAATCGGGAGACGGACGCGTGGACATCGGTACGCTCGCGACGCTCGTCCTCGCTATTCTCGTGATCATTGTGGTGGCCCGGCTGCTCGGGCTCCTGTGCCGGCGGTTCGGGCAGCCGGAGGTGATCGGCGAGATCGTCGGTGGCATCCTGCTCGGTCCGACCCTGTTCCACGGCGCGATCACCAGTGAGCTGTTCCCGACCGACATCCGCCCGGCGCTCAAGATGCTGGCGACCGTCGGGATCTGCGTCTTCATGTTCCTCGTGGGGCTGCACCTGGCCGACGGCGGCCTGCGCGGGCAGGGCCGAATCGCCGTCGCGCTGTCGCTCGGCTCGATGGTCGTGCCGTTCGTGCTCGGCACCCTGTTCGCGATCGGCATCGTCGGCGACCGGACCGGCCGGACCGCGGTTCTCTTCTGCCTCTTCGTCGGTACGGCGATGTCGGTCACCGCGTTTCCCGTCCTGGCCCGGATCCTGACCGACCGCGACCTGATCGACACTCCCATCGGCGGGTTGGCGCTCGCTACGGCCGCGGTCGGTGACGTCATCGCCTGGTCGATGCTCACGGTCCTGGTCGCCCTCTCTCACGGAAGCACGCTGCCGTGGCAGGTGCTGCTGGTCCTGCCCTTCGTGGCGATCCTCGTCGGGGTGGTGCGACCGCTGCTGGCCAAGCTGGCGGAGCGCACCCCCCGGACCCCGGTACGGAGCCGGGGGGCCAGGGCGAGCCTCGATGCCGGACTGGCGATCGCGATCGCCGCAGCCCTGGTGCTGTCGTGCGCGGCGACCTCGTGGATGGGGCTGCACGAGATCTTCGGTGCCTTCCTGCTCGGTGCGGTCATGCCCCGGACGGGCGCGGCTGCCCTGCGCGCGTACGTGCTGCCGTGGATCGAGCGCATCGACCGAGTGGTGTTGCTGCCCCTGTTCTTCGTGGTCGCCGGTTTCGCGGTCAACCTGTCCGGGATGGACTGGCGGGAGGTGGGCCTGCTGCTGGTGATCCTGCTGGTCGCCATCGGCGGCAAGATGGCCGGCGTCTTCGGGGCCGCTCGGCTGTGCCGGGTGTCCGTTCGGCACAGCGCCGGGCTCGCCCTGCTGATCAACACTCGCGGGCTCACGGAGCTGATCGTGCTGGCGGTCGGCCTTCAAATCGGCCTGCTGGACCAGCGGCTGTACTCGCTGATGGTCATCATGGCGTTGGTCACCACGTTGATGCCGGGCCTGCTGCTGTCCTTCGTCTACCCGAAGCAGGCGACACGGGAGCGCGAGTCCCGGCCAGTCACACCACTGCTGGAAAGAAAGTCGATGCCATGAATCCGTCCGTTGCGGAGGAGGTCGATGCCATGAACCCGTTCGACGACCAGGAGGGCCGATTCCTGGTGCTCGTCAACGACGAGGAGCAGCACTCGCTGTGGCCGAGCCGCCGGGCGGTACCCGCCGGCTGGCGGATCGGGTACGGCGAGGACAGCCGGCAGGCGTGTCTGGACTACGTCGAGCAGCACTGGACCGACCTGCGTCCGCTAAGCGTGCGCTGAGCGGACCCCGCGCCGCCCGCAGAGAAGGGACAGCCCGTGCGTGCGATTTCCGATCTCCTGGAGGAACTGCGCTTGGCCGGCATCCAGCTGTGGCTGCAGGACGGCAGGCTGCGATACCGGCCGGCCGGCGCACTGGACGGCGAGCGGTTGGCGGTGCTCCGTGAGCGGCGCGACGAGCTGATCTCCGCGATACGCGCCGACCCGGCGCCGGTGGCTCGGCCGGACAGCATTCCGCTGTCCGAGCACCAGCAGGGCATGTGGTTCCTCGATCAGATGGGCCTGCTGGGGCCGGCGTACAACCAGACGTCCCTGCACCGCATCGCTGGTGATCTGGACGTGGCGGCCCTGCGTTCGGCGATCACGGAGATCATGCGGCGACACGAGATCCTGCGGACCGCGTTTCCCGCGCGCGACGGGATCGGGGTACAGGTGGTGGAGCCGGCCGGCGACCCCCGCTTCACCTTCCTGGACGTGTCCGGCCTGTCCGCCGCCGAGCAGGACCGGTGGTTGGACGACCGAAAGCGGATGTACGCGGAGTACCGCTTCGACGTCTCCGTGGCGCGCAACTTCTGCACCGAGCTGATCCGCTTCGGCCCGGCCGAGCACGTGCTGGTTTTCCGCTCCTACCACCTGGTGATCGACGGGTCTTCGTACGCCCACCTCTTCCACGAGCTGCGCACGCTCTACGCGGCGTACCGGACCGGGATCCCGTCCCCGCTGCCCGAGCTGACCATGCAGAACGCCGACTACGCACTGTGGCAGCACGGCCGGGATGGCACCGTGGCGGAGCGGCACCTGGACTACTGGAAGGAGCGGCTGGCCGACGCGCCGCACGTCTTCGACCTGCCGACGGACCGGCCCCGGCCGGCGGTCGCCGACCTCGCCGGTGGCATTGTCGAGGTGCCAGTGCCCGCCGAGGTGGCCGACGGGCTGCGCCGGCTGGCCCGGCGCGAGGACACCACGCTGTTCATGGTGCTGCTCGTGGCGTTTCACACGCTGCTGTATCGGTGGAGCGGGCAGACCGACGTCAGCATCGGGATGATCGCCGACGGGCGGGCACACCCCGACGTCGCCGCCAACATCGGCCACTTCGTCAACCCGGTGGTGCTGCGGGCCGACCTGGCCGGGCAGCCGACCTTCGCCGGGCTGCTCGGCCAGCTTCGGCCTCGGCTGGTCGAGGCCCTGGAGCACCGGTACGTGCCGTTCGACCGGCTGGTGGCCGAGCTCCGGCCGCAGCGGGACCTGGCGGTGCATCCGCTTTTCCAGGTGCTGTTCACCTACCTGGCGGCGGAGCCGTTCGACCTCCTCGACGGGCTGACCGTCGCGCAGATCGAGCCGGGCGAGCCGAAGGCGATGTTCGACCTCACGCTCTCGGTCTCGGAGACCGAGGCGGGGGACATGTACGTCGGCATGGCGTACCGGACCGCGCTGTTCGATCGCTCCACCGTGCAGCGCCTGGCCGGCTACCTGATCAGCCTCCTCACCGCGGTCGTCGCCGCACCCGACGTGTCGATCGACGACCTGCCGCTGATGTCCGCCGCGCAGCGGCACGAGGTCCTTGAGGTCTGGAACGACACCGCCAACCGGTTCGACGACGGCAGCTGCCTGCACCAGGTGATCGAGCGGCAGGTCGCCGCCGCGCCGGACGCCACCGCGGTGGTGTTCGAGGGCCGGGCGCTGACCTACCGCGAGTTGGACCAGCGAGCGAACGCCCTGGCCCGGCACCTGCGCGAGCTGGGCGTCGGCCCCGACGAACGGGTCGGCATCGCGCTACACCGATCGCTGGACATGGTGGTCGCCAACCTGGCGGTGCTCAAGGCCGGCGGAGCCTGTGTGCCGATCGACCCGACCTACCCGATGGCCCGCCAGCAGCTGATCGTCGAGGACGCGGCCCTGCGACTGCTGATCCGCGATCAGGACGGACCGGACAGGGCCGCCGACCCGGAGCCGGTGCTGGCGCTCGACGTGTTCGGCACACCGTGCGACGCGACCGGACCGCCCAACCTGGCCGACCCGGCCAACATCGCCTGGGTGCTCTACACCTCGGGGTCCACTGGCCGGCCCAAGGGCGTGGCCATGTCACACCGGGCCCTGCACAACCAGGCGCAGTGGCAGCGGCGCCAGGGCCCCGGCGGACGCGGACGCACGCTGCAGTGGGCCGCGCTCAGCTTCGACATCTTCTACCAGGAGATGGTGACCACGCTGTCGGTCGGCGACACGCTCGTCCTGGTCAGCGAGGAGGTCCGGCACGACTTCGAACGGCTGCTCGACGTGATCTCCGAGCAGCGGATCGAGCGGATCTTCATGCCGTTCGTGGCCCTGCGCGGGCTGGCCGAACTGGCCGTGCGCCTGGACCGGATCCCGCGGTCGCTGCGTGCGGTGCTCACGGCGGGCGAGCAGCTTCAGACCACCCCGGCGGTCCGGGCCTTCTTCGAGCAGCTGCCTGGCTGCACGCTGTACAACCAGTACGGGCCGATCGAGGTGCACCTGGCCACCTCCCATGAGCTCGACCACGACCCGGCGAAGTGGCCTGTGCTGCCACCGATCGGCCGGCCCTTCGACAACGTGCGAACCTATGTGCTCGACGCCGAGCTGCGGCTGGTGCCGCCCGGGGTGGCCGGCGAGCTGTTCGTCGGCGGCATCGCGCTGGCCCGCGGCTACCTGGGCCGCCCGGAGCTGACGGCGGAGCGGTTCCTGCCCGACCCGTTCGTCGCCGGCGCCCGGATGTACCGCACCGGCGACCGGGTCCGCTGGAACGCCGCGGGCCGGCTGGAGTTCATCGGCCGGTTCGACGACCAGGTGAAGATCCGCGGGTTCCGGGTGGAGGTCGCCGAGATCGAGGCGGTTCTCACCGGCTGCCCGGGGGTACGCGAATGCGCTGTCGCCGCCCACCAGTACGGCGTCGGGGACCGGCGGTTGGTCGCCTACGTCGTGCCGGCACCGGACGCCCCGCCGTCCGCCGTCGAGCTCCGCGACTTTCTGGCCGCCCGCCTGCCGGACTACATGGTGCCGGCCGCCTACCAGACGGTGGCGGACCTGCCGCGCACCTCCAGCGGGAAGCTGAGCCGCCGGCTGCTGCCGCGGCCGGACGAGGAGGCCGAGTGGGCCGGGTCGGCTGAGTACGCGCCACCGGGCACGCCGCTGGAGGAGCGCATCGCCGCGATCTGGGCCGAGGAGCTGGGCGTGCCGCGGGTCGGCCGGTGCGACAACTTCTTCGAGTTAGGCGGCCACTCGCTGCTGGCGGTCGCCATTGTCACCCGGCTCAGCGAGCTCACCGGGCGCACGGTCAGACTGCGTACCCTTTTCGAGGCCCCGACCGTGGCCGGCCTCGCGGCCCGCCTGAGCGACGGCGAACCGCAATGACAGGTCCGCACCGGCCTTCCACGCGCTGCCTGGCCTGTCCGGCCCGGCGGTTCCGGGTGGGCTCGTTCGACGTCGAGGACCGGCCCAAGTCGTCGACCCGCCTCGACCCGGAGACGGGGTCTCGCACCATACCCGAATCCGGCATTCCGGTCTGCGTGCATCCGGACCGCATCGGGTTGCCGCCCGGGGCGTACGCGAGCGCCGGCACGCCGCTGCCATATCTGCGGCGGCTCTGGCTGAGGATCCGGCTGGCCGTCTCGAGCGGCACGCGGCCCCGCGGACCGGCTGGGTCCCACCGGACACCGGGCGCTGGCGATGGACGTGATCAGCCGTGCTGACCGCTCGCCTGGTCGTCCTCGAGCCCCATGGCGAGCTGGATCCAGGCCGCCGCACAGGCTCTCGCCAGCGCGCCGAGGTTGATCCGGGAGTGCGGCGGGATGTGGCGTAGCGGGAGCGGGATCTCGTCGGTCAGCAGCACCCGCGGACCGAGCCAGCGCAGCAGCATCCGGCCGGACTCGGTGTAGCGCAGCGACGGATCGCGCTGCATGGTCTTGAGCAGCGACCGCAGCTCGGCGGAGGGGTCCGCCTCCGGCAGCTGCACGGTCATCTGCCGGTCCTCCGCCCGGTCGGCGCGGTCCGGCCGGGTCCGCCGGTCCAGTACCGGGTCCTCGCCGGCCCGCAGGCGCGCTCGGACGCTCCGCGCGGTCTCCACGGAGATGCCGGCGTCCTTCGCGATCTGGCGCAGGGTCGCGTCCGGGTGGCTGGCGATCAGCTCGGCCGCGATCCCCCGCCCGGCCGCGCCGTTGATCGGCCGGACCCGGCCGTCCCGGCCGATCCGCGCCTGTTCCGGCGGGCCGTCGATCTCGCGGCGCAGCGATCCGATGGTCTTCGCCGCCAGACCGGCGGTGAGGGCGATGGCCCGGTCCGACAGCCGCGGCTGGGCGCGGATGATCCGGACGGCCGCTGCACGACGATCGGCCGTCGACAGGGGCATGCCGTGTGACACGTTGAGCCGGACGGCGAGCAGGAACGCCTCGTTGTCGTCGCCGTCGAACAGCTTCGCGGAGATCTCCTGCTCGCCGCGCAGCCGGGCGGCGGTGAGCCGGTGCGCCCCGTCGATCACCCGCATCGTCCTGCGGTGCACCACGATCGGTGGCAGCTTCGCTTCCGTCTGCGCCAGCGATCTCGCATGAGCCATGTCCACGCCCGCGGAGCGCGGCGAGTCGGCGTCGCGGACCGCGGAGATCGGCAGCCGTACGACGGCGTTGTCCCGGGCCGGGACCGGCTCGGCGGACCTCTGGCCATCGGTGGACGATCGGGGTTCGCCTGGGGATCGAGAGGTGTCGACCGACACTGGGGAGCCCCCGTTCTTTGTCACGGCCACGGCCGTCGAGCGAAGACACGACCTTCACTCATCCTGACCCTGCGGCCGGACGTACGGGATTCACCTATTTTGGGGTCAACGACTCACTCGGCGGGCGTGCGCAGGAAGCCCAGGCGGCGTACCTCCTCCACGCCGCCGGCCAGCGGGACCGGATCGCCGCCGCGCGACAGGGCGGCGAGGAACTCCCGGCGCGGCACTGGCCCGGCATTGAGCCGCCGGCTCTGCTCGCTGTCCCACTCGACGTCCAGCAGCGTCACGCCGGTGCCGGCCAGCCGGCACTCCATGTCGAGCAGCGCCACCTTCGAGGCGCTGGTCTGCCGGTGGAAGCAGGTGTCCAGGGTGAATACCGTGCCGACGCCGATACCGACGGCGCCCCCTACCAGCTCGTCGCCGTCCCAGACCTCGACGCTGTGGGCCCAACCCAGCTTGTGCAGCTCCACCATGCACTCGCACAGCTCGTCGGTGAGCCACTCGGGAGTGCGGTTCGCGCGGCACTCGGCGAGCACCCGGTCGAAGTGCTGGTTCGCGGTGGTGGTCCAGCGCAGCCGGTTGCGCAACAGCTTCATCAGGCTGCGTGGCTTGGCGAGCCGCCCGTACGGGATGACCGGGCGCGGGTCCGGTGACCACCAGGTCAACGCGAACGGATCGGGGAGCGGCGAGTCGAGCACCGCGGTCGTCCCGGCCGCCACCGAATCCTCGTACAGGAAGTGGTTCACCTCGGCCTCGGCCGCGGATACCGTCGGCATCGGAAAGGCGCCGTGCCGGTAGCCGGCGAGGACGGTCGCCGGGTCGAGGCGGCCACCGATCGCGGCCGGCGCGTCGCCCGGGGCACTATCCATCGCAAGACCGTCCCACACGCATCCCTCGCAGCGAAACACATGTCGATTCTGGCCCCCGACCACCGACCGACGGGACCCCTCATGACCGCATCCTCGACAGAGAGCACCTTCGAGGCATCGGCGCGGTGGCTGCGCCGGCCGCGTCCCTGCCACGACCCGGCGACCCGTCTGGTCTGTCTGCCGCACGCCGGCGGCACCGCCAGCGCGTACTCTTCCTGGGCCGCCCGGCTGCCGGCCCGGATCGAGCTGATCGCCGTGCAGTACCCCGGCCGGCAGGACCGGCTGGCCGAGCCCTGCGCGCGGTCCGTCCAGGAGATCGCCGACGCGCTCGTTGCGGCGCTGGCCCCCTACGCCGACCGGCCGCTGTACCTGTTCGGGCACAGCATGGGCGGCCTGGTCGCCTACGAGGTCGCGGCCCGACTGGAGGCCGGCGCCGGGCCGGGCCCGGCGGGCCTGTTCGTCTCCGGAACGCTCGCCCCGCACCGGTTCCTGCCGCCCCGGGAGGTGCTCGACAACGCGGTCATCGAGGCGGAGACCCGGGCGTCCGGCTGGACCGATCCGATGGTGTTCGAGCACCCGGAGCTGCGCGAGCTCGTGCTGCCGGCGCTGCTGGCCGACGTCCGGGCGGTGCTGTCCTACCGCCGCCGCGATCCGGCGCGGCTGCGTTGCCCGATCGTCGCCTACGCGGGCAGCGACGGTACCGCCGACGTGCCTGCCCAGCTGGCCTCCTGGGGCGAGCTGACCTCCGGCCGGGCCGCCTGGCGGCGCTTCGACGGCGATCACTTCTACCTCCAGCCCCGGGAGGCCGAGCTGGTTGCCGACATCCTGACCCGGATGTCTAAATGGGGAAACGCCTCAGTTAGACGCCTGTGAGCGAAGGAGGAAGGACCGTGGCCGATTCGGATCTCGCCGAGCGGTACCGCTTCGCGCCGGACATCCGCGCCGCGGTCCGGGCGGCGTCCCGACCGGACAACTGGCACGGCCCGCTGGAGGCCGTCGAGCATTGGACCTGGATCGCTGTCTGGTGCGCGGCGTCGGTGCTGGCGTGGCGGCACACCCCCTGGTGGCTGGGGGTGCCGGTGTACATCGTGGCGATATTCTTCATCGGCGGCCGGCAGCGGGGCATCGCCGGCATGCTGCACATGGCCACGCACCGGGCGTTCATGGATAACCATCGGGTCGGCAACGTGATCGGGGCGGTCCTCGGCGGATACCCCGTGCTGCAGAGCTACACCGGCTACCGGGCCTCACATCTCGGCGAGCACCACGGCCGACTGGGTGACCCGGAGCGGGACCCGGACTACCGCCAGTACCGGGACAACGGGCTGTGCGGGGACGACCTGAGCCGCCGGGCGCTGCGCCGGTACCTGTGGCGCGTCATAACGCCTCGGGCGACCGCCTCGTACGTGCTATACCTGCTGCGGCACCGCATCATGACAGCCAGCGAGCACCCGGCCGAGCGGGTGCTCCGGGTGACCCTGCTGGCGGCGGTGCTCGCCTGGGCCGTCCTGGGCGGCTGGTGGCCCTGGCTGCTGCTGCTCTGGTTCGTGCCGCTCGTCACCACGCAGGTGTGGATCGGCGCGGTGGCGGAGCTGATGGAGCACTTTCCGATCATCGAGACGGCCCCCCGGATCGACATCTACATGACCTGGAACCGGGTCTACGGACTGGGCACCCGGTTCCTGCTGGGTGAGAAGGACGGCGAAGGCTTCCACCTGGTCCACCACCTGTACCCCCGGACGCCGATGTGGCGGCTGCGCGAGGTCGACGCGATCCTGCGCCGCGACCCGGTGTACGCGGCCCTGCCCCGGCTCGGCGGCGCCCTGGGTGGCCTGGAGCAGATCTACCGATCGCTGCCCCCGCGGCGGGACCACACCGGTCCCGCGCTCGCCCGCCCATAACCAGCCCAGTGGTCGTGGTCTAACACGGCCGGGGCGCCACGCCGATCGAGCTTGCCGCCGATGCCGGGGACTACAAAATCTACCGCCCCCGGCCACGGTATCCCCGCCGCCCGGAAACTTCCCACATGACCGTCGCCGGCGGCGTGGGGTCAGACGATGCGCTGGACCCAGCCGAACTCGTCCTCGGCACGGCAGTACTGGATATCCAGCAGGGCGGAGCGCAGCGACGTCGTCACCCGCCCCGACCCACCGTCACCCACGACGATCTCGCCATCAGCGGACACCAGCCGGGCGATCGGCATGATCACTGCCGCCGTACCGCAGCCGAACATCTCCGTCAGCGCACCGCTCGCGGCGTCGGACCGGAACTCGTCGATCGAGTACAACCGCTCCTGGACGGTGAGCCCGCGGTGCCGGGCCAGGGTGATGACCGAGTCCCGGGTGATACCCGGCAGGATCGTGTCGGTCAGAGGCGGGGTGACCAGCGTGTCCCCGAGCACGAAGAAGACATTCATGCCGCCGAGCTCCTCGAAGTACCGGTGCTCCGTGGCGTCGAGGAAGACCACCTGCTCGCAGCCGTGCCGCATGGCCTCAGCCTGGGCCAGCAGACTGGAGGCGTAGTTGCCCCCGCATTTGGCTGCACCGGTGCCGCCGGGGCCCGACCGGTTGTACTCCCGCTCCAGCCAGATCGAGCACGGCTTGGCCCCACCGGCGAAGATCGCCCCGACCGGCGAGGCCAGCACCAGGAACTGGTACTCCAACGCCGGCCGCACCCCCAGGTACACCTCGGAGGCGTACTGGATCGGCCGCAGGTAGAGGCTGGACTCCCCGCTGCCCGGAACCCAATCCCGGTCCTGCTCGATGAGAACTCGCAGCGAATGAAGGAACAGCTCCGGCGGCAGCGGCGGCATCGCCATGCGCTCGGCGGACCTGGCGAACCGCGCGGCGTTGGCGTCGGGCCGGAACATCACGACCCCGCCGTCGGGCGCGCGGTATGCCTTCAGCCCCTCGAAGACTGACTGGGCGTAGTGCAGCACCGCGGTGGCCGGGTCCATCCGCAGCGGGGCATAGGGCTCGAGTCGGGCATCGGACCAGCCCTTGCCATCGGAATAACTGATCGACACCATGTGGTCTGTGAAGGTCCGCCCGAAGACCAGGTTCGCCAGCAGCGCCTCCCGTTCGGCCACGGCGACGGGGGTGGCGTTCTGTCGAGTTTCGAACTCAAGGCTGCTCATGAGCTTCACCCCTGGGATGTGTCAAGGTGCGATCACGCCTGGCCGGGAGCTTACCGTTCGCTCAGGCCGCCGCCTACGCCGTGGCACCATGCGGTTTCGCTTTGACTGGTCCCCGAAAGCAGCGACAAGCGTTCGGTTGATTCGCTTTGCTAGCGTCGGAGCATACCTTTGATCGACTCCCTGCGTTCGTGCGCGGGTGGCTGTGTTCGGCCATCATGGACGACGGAAGAAGGAGTTGCTGAACGACCAAGAAGACGGCTGCCGGCGGTTGTGCCGGCAGCGACCGGCGCAGAGATCCAGTCGCGGGGGGCGAAATGATCCGCACCGATATTCTCGGCAATTCACCCATCTTTGTCATCGGCCTGGTCGACACGCTGACCAAGGCCGGCATCAAGGTCGTCGCCATGCGAACCTCGCCCACAGTGGACGCGTCCCGCCTCGCGGATGCAGCTGTGATCGACGTTGACGCGCTTCGGATACCCCACGACCTGACGCATATCACCGAGGTGGCCAAGAGCGCGGCGGTCCTGGTCCTCAGCAACTCGGGCTGCGTCGAGGCCGAGATGTACCTACGGGCCGGAGCGTTGGGGGTCGTGAGCAAAATGGAGTCCTGCGAGGGCATCATCGGCGCGATCCGGGCGGTGACGTCCGGAAGCCGCGTCTGGCCGACCGAGTCCGGTGGCGAGCCCACCGCGTTGCATGCCGACACATTGGGCGACCACCTGTCCAAGCGCGAGGCGCAGGTGCTGCGGCAGATCTCCCGTGGCCTGACCCACGGTCAGATCGCCACCCGGTTGGAGATCAGCCCGCATACGGTCGACACCTATGTCAAGCGCATCCGGGCCAAGCTCGGCGTTGGCAACAAGGCGGAACTCACCCGGGCTGCGCTGCTCGGCTGACCTGCCGCCGAGAGCCGAAACACCCGGTTGCCCCAACGATCGGAGACCGTGTCGCTCATCAGGGAGGTCGCATGACGCCGCCCGGTGACGCGCACGGCATCCATCCCGGGGGCGGCGGCTCGACCCTGGTTCCGGTGACAAGACGGCCCAGCCGCCGAACCCTACGGTGTGCTCAACGCGTCGGCTGAGGTCAGACACGTCCGAGCAGCGATCACGGTCATTACGAGGAGGAATCACGGTGACTGAAAGCGTTGTCCAAAAGGTGACCCAGGGTCTGACGGCCGAACAAGTCCAGTTCTTCACGGAGAACGGGTTCATCGGCCCCTTCGACCTCTACTCCGAGGAAGAGGCTCCGCTGGTCTGGAGCCAGGCCATGATCGATATGGTCACGTCCGAGAACAAGCCGCACGACTCGACCGTCATCAACTACGACCGCCATCTCGACTGTGAAGCGCTGTCCCGGCATATCGCCCACCCGACGATCGTCCACAAGCTGCAGAGCCTCATGGGCGACGACATCATGTGCTGGAAGACGAACATCTTCGAGAAGGAGCCCGGCGACTCGGGAACGGGCTGGCACCAGGTCGAGGCATTCACTGTGTACAACGAGGCGGAAACCGTCTCGTATCCCTCGCTGCGCTACACCGAGGAGTCCACGGCCGCCACGCAGGAGCTAACCGTCTGGGCGGCCTTCTCCGAGGCGGACAAGGAGCACGGCTGCCTACGCTTCCTGCCCGGCAGCCACAAACAGTGGTACTACGACGAGTCGAAGCCGATGACGTACAACGTCGAGAGCAAGGCCCACGACTTCTTCGGCTACGACTACTCAGAGCTCAAGCTTGACAAGGACTGGGATCCGGACAGTCACGAGATCGTCGACATGGAGTTGAAGCCCGGCCAGTTCGTCATCTTCCTGGCCAAGTGCGTCCACGGCTCGCACCCCAACACGAGTGCCACCAGGCGCGTGGGGTTGGCGTCGCGTTACGTCTCGCCGTCCGTGCGGGTCTACGAGCACATCGACCGTCTCAGCGGGTTCGGCGACTCGATCGACCTCGACTACCACGGATGCGTCCTGGTGTCCGGCGAGGACAAGTACGGCCACAACCGGATGTACCAGGAGAACCTCAACGGCTTCCCCTTCCCGAAGGTCGAGTCCGATGGCCACTGACGACCACCGGCAGAGGTTCGCCGAGATCCTCGCGACTCAACCTGTCGGCAACGGTCTCACCTACGAGCAGGTCGTCCGGGCGCAATCGCGGCAGGAACTGGGCATCAGCTCGCTGAACATGATCATCGTGCTGATGAACTACATCAAGAAGTACACGGACGGCACCATCACAGTCCGCCCGGAATGGGTCCCCCGGCTCAACGACATCGACGGCATCGTCTCCGTACTCCGAGAGATCGATGCGATCGGCGTCGAACCGGCCCGGTCCTGACGTCGCCACCTCGCCGGGCCCGGCAATTCCCAACCCTCTGCCGATCGAAGGGAACCATGATCTCGGATCACGACGACATCGGCATCGGCTCGTTCGCGTGCGCCTTCGGCGATGTGGAATGCAAGCCGGAGAACATCCCTGATTTCGGCGCCCTCTGGGAGACCGTGTCGTTCGGCACCGACTTCCGTGAGATGGGATGTACCACGTACCGGAAAATGTCCGGGCCGGTCGAAGACTATGTCGTGGACGCCGTGCGCCGAACCCTCCGGGACGCCGGCGTCGCCGCCGCGGACATCGACCACCTTGTGTTCGCGACCAGCGACCCGACCTTGGCTCTGTTGCCGTCCGACTTCGCGGGCCGAGTGCTACTCGCCTTGGGAATGGACGACTGCGTCCCTCATGTCATTTCCTATCAGCGGTGCTGCAGCTCGCTGACCGCGCTTCGGCACGGTCAGCGGCTGTTGGCCGATCCGGAGGCGACCCACGTGGTGGTCGTCGCCGTGGACTTCGTGCCGCACGACCGCGACCGGGTGCTCCCCTACGCGATGTTCGGTGACGCGGCCGCGAGCTGCCTGCTGTCCCGCCGGCCGGGACTCGTGCGGCTGGTCTCGTCCGCGGTAAAGATCGACCCGGAGGGATTGCGCGGCCGCGACACGTTCGTCTCGCGCAAGGATGTCGCCGAACGGACGCTGTCCGCGGTGCTCCGGGCCGGTGGCCGGCAGCAGGCACAGATATCCAAGGTGTTCGCGGCCAACCTGCACAAGCCGCTGACGCTGTTCAACGCGACATCCGTCGGTCTGCGCCCGGACACCCTGCACTTCGCCGACACGCTCGCCGCCTACGGACACTGCGGAAACGCTGACTGGATGATCAACCTGGCCGATTATCACGAGCGGTTCGGCATTCAGCCCGGACAGACGTATATGGCGCAGTCCCTGGCGCCGGGGTTCTACGCCTGCGGACTCTTCGAAGGAAGCGCGCAGTGAGCGGGTATCTGTCCACAACGGATTGCATCGGGCCGATCGCCCTACCGGACGGCGTGCTGGAAACCCTGCACTCCCTCGCTCGGGCGGCCGGCGTGGATGACTTCGACCCGCTGTCCCTCTGCGCCGGTGTACTGGCCGAGCGGCTGCCACGCCCGGGCACCCACTGCCGCATCCTGGTCACCCGGGGGCCGGTCGAGGCGATCGTTGGGACGACCGGCGCCCCGGACCTGTCCCTGACCTTCCGCGAGGCGCTCCGGCAGGCCCGCCGGCCGCGGTACACCATCGTGCCCGGACCGGGGGGCGACGACGAACCGGTTGCCGTGACGATCCTGCTCGAACGGGCCGGCCAGCAGCTGTACGTCGAGACCATGACGGACTCGTCCGACCTGCCCACCGCGCAGGCCTGGGCGCGCTCCTTCCTGCAACTGCTGACCAGCATGGCGAACGAACCCGATCGGCCGATGCGCGACCATCCGCTGGTCGGCGCCGAGGAACGCGAGCGGATCCTGCACGGCCTCAACCCACAGCGCAACCCGGATATCCGATACCGCACGATGGCCGAACCGTTCCAGGAGCAGGCGGAGCGAACCCCGGATTCGGTCGCGTTGCAGGACGAGAACGGGGACACGGTCAGCTACCGGGAGCTGAACGAGCGCGCGAACCGGCTGGCCCACCACCTGCGCGAGTGCGGTGCCCGCCCGGGTACTCGGATAGGCGTCTTCCTCCAGCGCGGCATCCACCAGGTTGTCGCGTTCTACGCCGCGGCCAAGACCGGCGCCACCTACGTTCCCCTGGACGCCGACCTGCCGGACCAGCGCATCGCCCTGATGCTGGCGGACTCGGCGCCAAGCCACGTGCTGACCGATCCGGCCTGCCGCGCTCGCCTGCCCGGCGGCGCGTGGGAGATCCACGACGTCCACGCGGAGCGCACATGGTCCGGCCGGCCCGCGACGAATCCGGATCTCGACGGCGGCCCGGGTGGCGTGGCCTCCGAGCCGGTCCACATCCTCTACACGTCGGGGACGACCGGCCGCCCCAAGGGCGTGGCCTCCCGCACGGCCGGCACCCTGGCCAACGTCTTCTGGATGCAGCGCCAGTACCCGTACCATCTCGGCGATACGGCCCTGTACAAGACCTACGCCGGGTTCGACGTGCACATCTGGGAGATCTTCTGGCCGCTCTACCATGGGGCGCGGTTGGTGATCTGCCGGCCCGGCGGCGAGCGCGACCCGCGGCACCTCGCCGGACTCATCCGGGACCACGACGTGTCGATGATCTTCCTGGTGACGACGCTGGTGCCTGCTTTCCTGGACGAGATGTCTCGGGTCGGGGCCCACGCGCTGCGGTGGTTGGTGTGCGGCGGCGAGTCGATGAGCCCGCGGATCCCGGCGGCCTTCCACGCCGCGCTGCCCGGCAGCATCCTCGTCAACGCCTTCGGTCCCACCGAGGCCGGTTCGGTCACCGACAACGTCATCGAGCCCGGCTGGGACGGCGTAGTCGTTCCGGTCGGCCGTCCCGCGGACAACTTCCGGGCAACCGTCCTGGACACCAACCTCGATCTTGTCCCGGTCGGCACGCCCGGGGAGGTGTACATCAGCGGTGTTGTCGGCCTGGCGGACGGCTACTGGCGGCAGCCGGGCAGGACCGCGGAGCGGTTCGTCGCGGATCCCCACGGGCCGCCGGGGTCGCGGATGTACCGCACCGGTGACCTCTGTCGGCTTCGCGAGGACGGCGCGCTGGAGCACCTCGGCCGGATCGACCGGCAGGTCAAGATCCGTGGCCTGCGGATCGAACCCGGTGAGGTCGAGGCGGTGCTGGCCGCTCACCCCACGGTCGGCGACTGCGCGGTGATCGCCCACGGGCCGCCGCCCCGCCTGCTCGCCTTCGTCGTCCCCGCCGGCGGGCGCACCACCGCCGACCTGGACCCCGCGGCGCTCCTCGAACTCGCGGCCGGACTGCCCCGCCAGATGCGGCCAGCGCAGGTCGTGCCCGTGGACCGTCTTCCGGCGACGGTGAACGGAAAGCTGGACCACGACGAGCTGATCAAGATCTGGCAGGCGTCGACCGAGCCCGAGCGTACGGTCGTGCCCCCCGCCGACGAGCTGGAAGCCACCCTCGTCGAGATCTACCGGCGGGTCCTGGGGCGGTCGCAGATCAGCGTCCTGGACACGTTCGTCGAGCTCGGCGGCCACTCGCTCCTCACGTTCCGGCTGCGCGCCGAGTGCCAGGCGATCCTGCGAACCGCGCCCGACCTGACGAAACTCCTCGACGGGACGTTGCGCGACGTGGCCGCGACGATCCGCGACGGAGGGTGCCCACCCGAGACGAGATCCTGGTTGGCCGGATGAAGGAAGACAAATGAGATTCGGCATCCAGATCGTCCCGGAGGATCGTTGGCAGACGGCGCGCGTGAAGTGGCGCCGGGCCGAGCAGATGGGATTCGATCACGCGTGGACCTATGACCACCTGAACTGGCGGGCGTTCCGCGCGAAGGACTGGTTCACCTTCGTCCCGACGCTGACCGCGGCGGCCATGGAGACCGAACGGATCGGGCTGGGCGTCCTGGTCGCCTCGCCCAACCTGCGACATCCGGTGTACCTGGCCAAGGAAGTCGCCGCCATCGAGGACATCTCCGGCGGCCGCCTCATCCTCGGTCTCGGCGCCGGTGCCGAGGGCTTCGACGCCACCATGACCCGCCGGACCGCGTGGAGCCGGCGGGAGCGGACCGAGCGGTTCGCGGAATACGTGCGGCTCACCGACTCGCTCCTGCGGCAGCCGGTCACTACCTTCGACGGCCGCTACTACGTCGCCGACGAGGTTCATTCGTACCCGCTGTGCCAGCAGCGGCCCCGCGTCCCGTTCGCCGTCGCCGCCGGCGGGGCCCGCGGCATGCGCTTGGCGGCCGAGTACGGCTCGTACTGGGTGACGACGGGCGAGCCCAACCGGGTCGAGAGCGCGCCGTACGAACAGGCGCTCCCCGTCGTCCGCCGGCAGGTGGAGGCGCTCGAGAAGGCCTGCGTGGAGGTCGGCCGTGACCCGGCCACGGTGGCCCGGTTGCTGGTCTGCGGCCCGTCCGTGGGCGGTGTTCTCGAGTCGCCGACGGCGTTCTCCGATGCAGCGGGCCGATTCGCCGAAGCCGGCATTACGGATATCGTCGTGCATTGGCCTCGGCGCAGCGAACCCTATTCGGGAAAGGTGGAGATCTTGGAGAAAGTGGCCGAGGATCTGGATCGTCACCGGAATACGTGACCTGCGTACCAAAGCGGGAGTCGCCTAGCGTACCGGAGGAGCCCCGAATTCGGCTGAGAGGGATTGCGTGATCCGATGCGAACCCACTATGTAGCGGACACCCCACTCGATGACGTCCGCCTCGCCAAAGACCTCGAGCACAGCGATTCACTCCCGTGGTCCGAAGCGCACAGCGACTACCTTTCCCGCGGCGCCTATAGGAGCTGCATGCTCTGGACCCCGGGCGGAGCCGATGGTGACGGAGTGGTCACCAAATACGATCACCACCAGCCCGGCGCGTTCACGGAGTACGGCAACCAGCTTCCCTATCTCCGCGAGCTGATCAGCACGGTTGTCGATCTGGATCGGCTGAACTTCGTGCGGCTGGCGAAGGTGCAGAACAGCGTGGCCATGCCGCACCGGGACCTGCTCGAGCTCAGCGACATCCCGGACGACACCCGTAACGCCCACCGGGCGCACATCCCCCTCGCCACCAACGAGAACTGCTTCTTCAGCGAGGGCAACACCGTGTACCGGATGCGCCGGGGCGAGATCTGGTTCCTCGACGCCTCAGTGATCCACTCGCTGGCGGTGCTCTCCACCGAGGCGCGGATCCACCTCATGCTCGACTTCGTGAACGCGCCGTCCGAGAAGCCATTGATCACGATCCCTGGCCACAGCGCCGACGCCGGCATTCCGGAGGACCGGATAGTCAAACGACTTCCGGTCACCGATGCCGACCGCGCCAGCCTATTGCGGCTCGCCGACGTCATGACAATGGAAACGGTCGACGAGATATTCAGCATCGTCATCAAAAAGCATTACCGGTGCGACGGTGGCGACGACTTCGTGTGGAGCACGATGATGGACATCGCGCGCGCTTGCGAGGACACCGAAACCCGCCGGCACATCGAGGAGCTGCGTCGCTACTTCACCATCGAACGGTCCCCCTACGACACATAACCACGCGAGCCGCCGGCTGCCCGAGAACTGCGGAACTCCTCCGAAGACAGGAAAGAACCTTGGCCCCAACCACATCTGACGTGGCCGCGCCGGGCAAGCCCTCGGCCCGCCCGGTTCCGCTGACCGGGGCGATCGACCACGTGGGCATCCAGACGATGGACCTGGAGAACGCAGTCCTCTGGTACCGGGAGTTTCTCGGCTGCACGGTCTCCTGGGAGATGAGCGGCGGCTTCTCCGACCTGAGCCGGCGGCGGCTCCCCGGCCTGACCCGCCTGGTCGAGGTGGCCGTGGGCGACATCCGCCTGCACCTGTTCACCCGCGACCGCGGTACACACGGGCCGCCGGCCGGCGAGGTGAACCAGTTCCAGCACCTGTGCATCCGGGTCGACACGCCGGAACAGCTGCGACTGTGGCGCGGCCGGTATCGGGAGCTGTACGAATCGGGCCGCTTCACCTTCGCTCGCGCCGAGCCGGCCACCGAGATCGACATCGACGGTCAGGGCATGCGGAGCTTCTACGCGTACGACGTGAACGGCCTGGAGCTCGAATTCACCTACCTTCCGGATACCTCCGAGGGAACGGATGCCGCCGATGCATCCGCTTGAGGCACCGGCCGTCGTCACCACCCTCCCGTCCGGCGCGGAATGGGAGTTCGGCGGTCATCCTTACGGGCTCGAGCCGCTGGCCCTGCCCTCCCGATGGGTACCCCGAACAGTGCCCGTGGACCCGATGCGGATCGAGGACCTGCGGGAACGGCTGGCGCACGCGTCACCCGCCTCGATCCACGACCTGCGTCCGGACAGTGCCGAGGACATCGACCGTCTGTTCTGGTTCCGGTGGATCACCGCCCACCAGACCACCTTCCTGCTGTGGCAGATGCTCGGGGCCATCCTGCGGGAGAGCGAGGCCGCGCGGGTCGAACACGAGGAGCTCGCCACGCAGGCGCGATTGCTGGTGTCCGGCTATTCGCTGATGCTGATGTACGGAAGCTCCGCCCCCCGGCACATCTACGGACCGGTCATCCGGATGCCGATGGCCCGCCAGCACGTCAATCTCACCGGCGCCTGGGCCCGCGACTATCCAGCGGTCCGGCCGCTGATCCGGGGCAAGGTGACGATCGGCTCCGGCACCGTGGCGGAAGCCCTGCGCCACGAGTGCGAACTCAACGAGCAGGTTCACGAGGGGATCGCAGACAAGGTCCTGTCCTCGGGAGAGGTGTCCTTGCTGCAGAGTCCCAAACCGAAGGGCCGAAAGCAGATCCCCCGGGACACCTTGATGTGGCTGTACGACGGCATCTTCCTGACCAGCCGTGCGGCGGCCGTCTCCCAGCTCGCTGTCGCCAGCCAGCTGGTCCGGCGACTGCACGCCATCTTTCTCGACGTCACCGCGAACGGCCTGTACCCCTCCTTCGCGCCGAGCGCGCACGAGGAACCGCCCCGCCTGCGGACCCCGGAGGTGATGCGACGGAAGGCGGGACTGACGGACTGCGTCCTGGAGATCCTGAGCCTCGTGAGCGCGCCGGCCACCCAGGCCCACCCATCGAGAACGGTCCGGACCAGCTCCACGATGTGAAAGTTGAGGAAGACATGACCGCCGCGACAACCCATCTGTCCAAGGAAGCGCGATACTGTGCGGATACCTTCAACGGTGCCGTGGCCGCAGCCGCTCTCAGCGCGGCCTGGGACATCGGCTTGTTGGACGAGCTCGCCGACCGGGACGCTGTCGACGTACCCGAGTTCACCGCCCGCACCCGCACCCACCCGCAGGCGGTTGACCGGATCCTTGTCGCGCTGTCCAGCCGCAGGATCGTGGTCGTCGACGCCGGGACGAACCTGGCCCGGCGCGGACCGGGATTCGACGAGGCGTTCCGTACCAAGGGCTTCTTCTACTGGCTGACCAGGGGCTGTGGCGAGCTCTTCACCAATCTCACCACCCTGGTTCGCACCGATGAACGCTCCGACCGCCAGATGCGCCGCGATTCGCGGGCGATCAGCGTGGCCTGCCGGAGCATCGCCCGCAATTTCTTCGACCCGCCGCTGCGGGATCTCCTCGACGGTATCGACTACACGACCGTCGCCGATCTCGGCTGTGGCAGCGGCGATCGGATCATCATGTTGGCCGAGCGGCGACCCGCGATCCGGGCCATCGGGGTCGATATCGCCCCGGGGGCGTTGGCGGTCGCGGGAGAGGCGATCCGGGATGCGAACCTGACGGACCGGATCACGCTGCTCCGGGATGATGTGCTGAACATGTCGCCGAGGCCGGAGTACGCCGACGCCGAACTGGTCACCTGCTTCCTCATGGGGCACGACTTCTGGCCACGGGACAACTGCGTGAAGACACTGCAGAAGCTCCGAGAGACCTTCCCCAACGCACGAAACCTCCTCCTCGGCGACACCTGTCGGTCCGTCGGCGTCGAAGGCCCGGACCTGCCCATGTTCACGCTCGGCTTCGAGACCGTGCACGCGATCATGGACCAGTACCTGCCCACGCTCGACGAGTGGTACTCGGTGATCGATGAGAGCGGCTGGCGTCTCGCTGATCAGCGGCTCATCGAACTTCCCGCGTTCAGCTTCATCTTCCACCTGACCCCAGCCTGATCCGTCATCGACGCCGCCGTACCCGGAGGAACACCCCATGGACACCCCTTCCGCAAGCTCCGCAGTCGCGGCCGCCGCCCCGGCCTCCCGAATGGATCTTCCGCTGTTCCGTGAGATTCCCGGACATCACGCACCCACACCGTTCTACCTGACCGACGACATGTACGGCGGGCTGTGCTTGGAGCTGGCCGGCGGCGAGCTCAGCGACAAGGTGGGAAAGCCGGTGGCCGATCCGCATACCCACGAGTGTCCCGAGATCTATCTGCTGCTGTCACCGAATCCGGGCGGTGGCGTGATCGAGGTGGTCGCCGACGGACGCCACCACACGCTGACCTCGCCGGCGACATTCTTCATCCCGGCCGGTACGGTGCACCACTTCGTCACCCGCAAGGCAGAACCGGGCACGTATTGTCTGGGCCTGCTGCTCACCGGGTCAACCCAGCGATGACCGTCCTGCGACCCCAGCTCACCGGTACCTCCGGCGCCGTGGCCTCGACGCACTGGTTAGCGTCCGCCGTCGGCATGGGCATCCTCGACCGGGGTGGCAACGCCTTCGACGCGGCGGCGGCCGCCGGCTTCGCCCTCCAGGTGATCGAGCCGCACTCGAACGGGCCCGGCGGCGACGTCGTGATCTCGGTCTACCCGCGCTCGGCCGGCGTGGTACGCGTCATCTGCGGACAGGGCCCGATGCCGCAGGCGGCGACCATCGAGCGGTTCGGCGCGCTCGGCGTCGAGCAGATGCCCGCGGCGGGCCTGCTCCCCGCGACCGTGCCGGGCGCGTTCGGCGCCTGGATGCGCCTGCTCGCCGAGTTCGGCACGATGCCACTGGCCACCGTCCTGGAACCGGCGATCGGGTACGCCTCCGGCGGCTACCCGCTGCTGCCCGGCGCCGCGGCGACGGTCGCGGCGATGGCTCCGCTGTTCCGGACGGAGTGGACCGCGTCCGCGCGCACCTACCTGCCCGGCGACGCGGTACCGGCGGCCGGCGCCCGGATGCGCAACGCCGCGCTGGCCGGCACCTACGAGCGGCTGCTGCGCGAGGCGCGGGCCGCGTCGACCGACCGGGAGGCCCAGCTCGAGGCGGCCCGGGCGGCCTTCTACGAGGGCTTCGTCGCCGACGCGATCGACAGCTTCGCGCGTACCACCGAGGTGCTCGACTCCACCGGCGGCCGGCACCGCGGCCTGCTCACCGGCGACGACCTGGCGGCCTGGCAGCCTGCCGTCGAGGAACCGTGCGCGCTGCCGTACGGCGACTTCACCGTCTACAAGCCGGGGCCGTGGTCGCAGGGCCCGGTCTTCCTCCAGCAGCTGGCGATCCTGTCCGGCTGCGACCTGCGCGGCATGGGGCTCGGCACCGTCGACTACGTCCACACCCTCGCGGAGGCGGCTAAGCTCGCGTTCGCCGACCGCGAGGCCTGGTACGGGGACCCGGCGCACACACCGGTGCCGATGGCCGAGCTCCTGGCGCCGGAGTACACCGCGCGGCGGCGCTCGCTGATCGGCGACCGTGCGGCCCTCGACCCCCAACCCGGCCGGGTGGGCCCCGGCCAGCCCTGGATCCCGCAGGCCAAACCGGAGCAGCCGGGCGCCGACGAGCCGGACTGGATGACCCAGCTGCGCAGCGGCATACCCACCGTGACCGCCGGGGCGCCGCAGGCCGGCGCCGGGAACACCTGCACCGTCGCGGTCGCGGACCGGTGGGGAAACCTGGCCGTGGCCGTGCCCAGCGGCGGCTGGCTCAAGAGCTCACCCGTGATCCCCGATCTCGGCTTCCCGCTCGGCACCCGCGGCCAGACCGCCTGGCTCGTCGACGGCCACCCGAACTCGCTGGCGCCCGGCCGGCGTCCGCGCACGACGCTGAGCCCCAGTATCGTGCTGCGCGACGGCGAGCCGTTCCTGGCGTTCGGCACGCCGGGCGGTGACCAGCAGGACCAGTGGACGCTCCAGGTGTTCCTCGCGATCGCGGGGTTCGGGCTGGAACCGCAGGCCGCGACCGAGCTCCCCGCCGTCAACATCGACCACTTCGCGCAGTCGTTCGCGCCGCGCGCCTCCCGGCCGGGCGTGCTGGTCGCGGAGCGCTCGCTCGGGCCCGAGGTGCTCGCCGGCCTGGAGCGGAAGGGCCACCGGCTCGACGTGGTGCCGGCGTCCACCCTCGGCAAGGTCTGCGCCGCCGGTGTCGACCCGGACACCGGCTTCCTTCGGGCCGCGACCGGCCCGCGCGGCCGCCAGGCCTACGGAGTGTGTCGGTAGCCATGTTCGTACCGAGCCACTACCGGATCAAGGACGAGGACTGGCACCGCCGGATCATCGACGGCCACCCCCTCGCGACGCTCACCACGAACGGGACGACCGTTCCCCTGGCCACCCGCCTGCCGGCCCTGGTCGCGCCGGGTGAACCCGAGTCCGGCCCGCTGGCCGGCACCGAGATCCTCGGCCACCTCAACCGCGCCAACCCGCACTGGAAGGCGCTCACGGACGGCACGTACGCCCGGCTGATGTTCGACGGGCCGGGCGGCTTCGTCACGCCGGCCGTCTACCCCGGCGACCCCTCCGCGCCGACGTGGAACTTCGCGGCCGTGCACGTCTGCGGCCGCCTCCGGTTGATCCGCGGGAGGGAGGAGACACTCATGGTCGTCCGGTGGACGGCCGCTCGCCTGGAGGATCGCTTCGGCGCGGGCTGGGACCAGACCTCCTCGGTCGACTACTTCCGCCGGATCGTGCACGGCGTCGGTGCCTTCCGGCTGACGATCGAGTCGGTGGAGGCGCTGTTCAAACTCAGCCAGGAGAAGCCGGCGGACGTGCAGGAGTCGGTGATCCGCCGCTACGAGGCGGATCCCAGCGGCGCCGGCTGGCCGATCGCCCGGCTGATGCGGGAGGCCGGGATGGGCGGCTCCGCCGGATCGCCGGACGACACCGTGTCCTCCTGCCCCTGCTGACCTGCCCCACCGCACAAGATTACGCGTTGACCTGGTGGTCGCCGGACCCACGACCAGTCATCCCCCATGGGCGGTTGACCAAGCCGCGCACGCTGATGAGGCTGTTGCGCAACCGGCTGCCTCGGACCACCACCGCGAACCAGCGTTGGCGCCATCGGTGTCGGCACCGGCGAGGTGTTCACTCTGGACACCTGCTTCCACCGGCGGACCGCGAGTTCCTCGCCACCCTCACCCGCGGAGGTGCTCCGGTCCCGCTGGCCGGCGGGTGGAGGAGGTACGCCGCCTGGGCGCTTTCACTCGGTGCGGGTATCGGCCTCGAGCACGGTGAGGTCGCGCACCGCGTACCGGTGATGCTCGGCCTCCTCCTTGAACACCACGCTGAGGCAGCGACGCACGACGTAGTCCTTGTCCGGGTAAAAATCGGCCGGCTTACGACCACACACCCGGTCGAGCTCAGCCTCGGTGAGCCCGTCAACGACCCGACGCACCGTGGCCATCCGGGCGAGCCGCGGCGCGAGCACCTCGCCAAGCGTCGGGGTCGCATCGAGGGTGAGCCCAAGCTTCGCCGACGCTTCCGCGGCCGGGATCCCACCACCAGGAAGGCCCAACGGGTGACACGGCGCATCCTCCTCGAGCACGGCGTTACCGACCCAGGCATCGCCGGCCATCAACAGATGCCGCTGCGTCTCGACGAACGACCACTCGCCGTCGACCCGCTCATGCAACTTCGCCTCGGATAGGCGCCCGGCGCGATCGAGCGTCTCCTCCCACTGCTTCTCGATGGCATCCCAAGCAGCCCGGTACTCGGCGACGGACGCGGCCTCACGGGCCAACACCCGGTTGGGATGCAACCGGTCGAGCTCGGCCTCGACATAGGCAGTCACGTCGACGTCATTGACAACCACACGCTCGAAGCCGCCACCGAGGGAAACAGCACCCCCATAGCAGTCCACGATCTTCAGGCCGGTGACGTCGCAATCGCGAATCTCGAGGCCGGAGAGGTCGCACAGGTGGATGCGGCCACCACGGAACTGGTCACTTTGGGTGTACTCAGCAGGCATCGGCACAGCTTCCCGTATCCGTCCCGCCCCCGCAAGTGAATGGCACAACCCCCGTTTCAGTGACAAGACCCGTCCGTCCGCGCCGCCTAAAGTTGGATCGACTGGCCCGCCCGCATTCCTCGTTCCAGGCTTGTCTGGCTGGCAGGTACCTCATCGAAAGAAGGGGGTCAAGGTGGCGGAAAGAACGAGCGACCCGGCGATCCGAGGGCTGACGGCCGAACAGGTGGAGTCCTTCAATGAGAACGGGTTCCTCGGCCCCTTCGACCTCTATGCCGAGGACGAGGCTCCGCTGGTCTGGAGCCAGGCCATGATCGAGATGGTTACGTCGGCGAACAAGCCGCACAACTCGACCACCATCAACTGCGACCGGCACCTGGACTGCGACACGTTGTCGCGGAACATTGCCCAGCCGGCGATCGTCCACAAGCTTCGCAGCCTTATGGGCGACGACATCATGTGCTGGAAGACGCACATCTTCGAGAGGGAGCCTGGCGGCTCGGGAACGGGCTGGCACCAGGTCGATGCATCCACTGTGTACAACGAGGCGGAAACCGTCTCGTATCCCTCGCTGCGCTACACCGAGGAGTCCACGGCCGCCACGCAGGAGCTGTTCGTCTGGACGGCCTTCTCCGAGACGGACAAGGAGCACGGCTGCCTACGCTTCCTGCCCGGCAGCCACAAGCAGTCCTACAACGTGGAGAACAAATCCCACAACGGCTACGACTACTCAGAGCTCAAGCTTGACAAGGACTGGGATCCGAACGATCACGAGATCGTCGACATGGAGTTGAAGCCCGGCCAGTTCGTCATCTTCCTGGCCAAGTGCGTCCACGGCTCGCACCCCAACACGAGTGCCACCAGGCGCGTGGGGTTGGCGTCGCGTTACGTCTCGCCGTCCGTGCGGGTCTACGAGCACATCGACCGTCTCAGCGGATGCGTCCTGGTGTCCGGCGAGGACAAGTACGGCCACAACCGGATGCACCAGGAGAACCTCAACGGCTTCCCCTTCCCGAAGGTCGAGTCCGATGGCCACTGACGACCACCGGCAGAGGTTCGCCGAGATCCTCGCGACTCAAATCGATGCGATCGGCGTCGAACCGGCTCGGTCCTGACGTCGCCACCTCGCTGGGCCCGGCAATTCCCAACCCTCTGCCGATCACGCTTGCGTCGACCACCCCGAGGATGAGGTCGCGTAGGAGCGCTGCAGGTCTCGGCACCGGTCAGCCGCTTGTGGCACCAGCAGTCGAGTGCGGCCAGGACGAAGGTCAGCGGGACGCCGCGTCGCTCGGCCTCCAGGGTGGCCAGGTTCTCGCGTGGAGCGGCCAACGCGGCCACCCGGCCGGGCGCGCTCAGATTTCCTCGTAGCCCATCCGCCGGGCGATCGCGGCGCTGATCGCCGCCGCCAGTTGGTCGGCGTGCTCCTGGTCGAAGAGGCTCAGGTGGTTTCCCTTGATCTCGACGGTCGTCACCTCGGCGGCGACGGCGGACCAGCCGCGGTCGCCGTCCATGTAGCCGGCCGGGAACGGCGGCGCGTCGGCGGGCAGCGGGTCGCTCGCGCGCAGGAGGTCCACCTCGGCCGGGTAGTACTCCGGCCGGTAGTCGAGGAACGCCGCGCGGTTGCGTTCGACGGTCTCGGCCAGCTCGGCCTGCGTCGCCGGGGTGGCGTCGGCCCCCTCCAGGCGCAGCACGTCCAGCGCCAGGACCGAAGCCCGGATCCGGGCCGCGTCCGCCGCCGCGGACATGAACGCGGGCGGCGCCCAGGTGTCCAGCAGCAGGGTCGCGGCGACCCGCTCGTTGCGATGCAACCAGCGGCGGGCCATCTCCAGCGCCACGGCGCCGCCCATCGACCAGCCGGCGACCACGACCGGGGCGACGCCGCGTACCGCGTCGACCTCGTCCACGTAGCGGGCCGCGATCTCCTCGATCGACGCCGGCGGAACGTCCGGCGGCGACTGAAGCGCGTACACCGCGAACTCCCGCCCGAGCCGCTTGGCCACCTGGTAGAACGGCAGCACCGAACCGCTCGCGGCGTGCACGAAGACCACCAGCGGCGCGCCCGGGTGCTCGACCAGGCTCACCAGCGGGTCCACGCCCGCCGCAGGTCGCATCGCGCCCAGCGTCGCCGCCAGCGCGCGGACCGTCGGGCCGGTGAACACGTCCAGGACGCTCGGCTTCAGCCCGAACTCGCTCGCGCATTCCTCGATCAGCTTGAAGACCAGCAGCGAATGGCCACCCATGTTGAAGAAGCTCTCGGTGACCGAGACCGAGTCCCGGCGCAGGATCCGGCAGAAAATCCCGACCAGCCGCGCCTCCAGCTCGGTCTCGGGTGCGTCGGTGCGGTCAGCTTCCGTGTCGCGGTCCCGGAGGTCGAGCAGCGCGGCCACGTCGATCTCGCCGCTGCCCCTCCGGGGGATCTCCGCCACGACCGTGACGGTTGCCGGCATCAGGTACTCCGGCAGCCGCGCAGCGGCGCCGTCGACGAGTCTTCTCCCGGACAGCTCATGTTCCCCGTTCGGCACCACGAAGGCGGCGAGGCCGCCGTCCGGCGCCGCGGTCACGACAGCGCGCCACACGCCGTCCTGGTCGGTGAAGGCCGCCTCGATCTCGGCCGGCTCGACGCACAGGCCGTGGATCCGGACCTGCCGGTCGATCGGGCCAAGGTGCTCCAGCACGCCGTCCTCCCGGTGCCGGCAGAGCTCGCCGGTGCGGAACATGCGGGCGCCGGGGGCAGCGAACGGGTCGGCCACGAACCGGTGCGCGGTCAGCGCCGGCCGCCGGTGGTATCCGCGGGCGAGGCCGATCTCGCCGCCGACGTAGAGCTCGCCGACCACGCCGATCGGCACCGGCGTCAGCGCCTCGTCCAGTACGTAGAGGGCACGGTGGCCGGCTGGCCGACCCTGGTCGGTGACCCGTCCGGTCTCGGCCGGCCCGTAGCCGGCGACGAGGTCGCCCGGGAACCCGGCCACGTCCGGCACCATCGACGGCACGACCGACAGCGTCGTGACGCCGTATGCCTCCACATGGTCCGCCAGCCGCCGCGGGTCCCGGTACACCGCTGGCGGCGCCAACGCGACCGTCGCGCCCTGCGACAGCGGCCAGAAGCAGTCCTCGGGCGTCGCCAGGAGCGCCACGTCGCCGGCACCGAGGGGGTGGTCGTGCTTAAGTTGCGCCAGCTCGGCCAGCGCCCCCTCGACCGGGTAGGCGATCGCAGCCGGCCGGTCGGTGGCGTGCGCCGCGTAGCGCAGGCACAGCAGGTCGTACCCGGTTGCCTCGACCGGCAGGTCGTCGGCGGGCGCCCCGGCCCACCGGCCGGACTCCGCAAACGAGCGCACCTGCCACGGTCCTGCCGGCACGCGGCCCGCCGTCGACCCGTCAACGATCACCGCAGCCGGGGCGGCGTCGTCCAGCAGCGCCCCGAGCCGGCCCTCCGCCGGATCGAGCGTTACGTACGGGGCGCCGACCTTAGCCGCGGCAAGCAGCGCGACCGTCTGGTCGACCCCAGGGGAAAGGTACAGCGCCACGACGTTTCCCGGACCGACCCCGGTGTCGCGCAGGAACCACGCCAGCCGGTTGGCCTGGGCGTTCAACTCGGCGTAGCTGAGCTGGCCCTCGGCACCGCGCACCGCGATCGCGTCCGGGGCGCGCTGGACCTGCTCCTCGAACGGCTGCGCCAGCGTGCAGTACGCGACGTCCGGCCGGACGTCCCGGTTGAGCCCGTGCAGAACGCGCTCTCGCTCTGCCTGCGACAGCAGCGGCAGCTCGAACGCTCGCGCGTCCGGCCGCTCGGCGGCCGCGGCCAGCAGATGCTCGAGGACACCTGCGTATCGGAGCGCGGTCCCCCGGTCGAACAGGTCGCCCGAGTACAACATGATGCCGTCGAGCGCGTCGCCGTCCGGGTGCAGGATCAGGGCCAGGTCTACCGGCATGGCGTTCGTGTTCAGCGCCACACTCTTCTCGGCCGCCCGGCCCGAGCCGCCGACCGGTTGCAGCAGAGTGACGATGGTCTGGAACACCTGGTGCACCCCGGACAGCCGGGGCAACCCTAGTTCGGCCACCACCCGGGCATACGGTACGGCCTGATGGTCGTGGGCCTCCAGGAATGCCTCGTGCACCCGGCGGACGACCTCGCGGAACGTCGGGTCGCCGGACAAGTTGGTGCGCATTGGCACCGTCCTCACGAAGCAGCCCACCATCGACTCGGCGATCTCTTGGTCCCGGCCGGCCAGCGGGACGCCGACGAGGATGTCCCGCTGCCCCGTCATCCGGGCCAGGAACAGCTTGTACGCGGCCAGGACGACAACGAACAGGGTGACCCCGTCGTCTGCCGCCAGCCGCTGCAGCCGAGTCAGCAACGAACCGGGAATCGTGACCGGCACGGTGGACGCGGCCCGGCTGGCTCGGGCCGGCCGGGGATGGTCCCTCGGCAGGTCCAGCACCGGCAGGTGACCGGTCAGATTGTGGGTCCAGTAGGCCAGGTCGCGCTGGAGCCTCGCCTCGTCGGTGTTCTCGCGTTCCCAGGCCACGTAGTCGAGGAAGCCAACCGGCGGGGGCGGGTCGAGTGTCCGGCCGGCCAGCAACGCCTCCAGCTCCCGGACGACCAGCTCCCGGGAGAGTCCGTCGGCGACCAGGTGGTGGAAGTTGGTCGCCAGCATGGTGCGCTCGCCGGGCAATGCGAATCCGATGATCGTGAAGAAGCACGGCTCGTCGAGCGGGATCGGACGCTGGGCGGCCCGGTTGCTGATCTCGAGGGCGCGCGCCGCCGCCTCGTCCGCCGGCAGGTGCCGCAGGTCGTGCCAGGTCACTGGCGGCTCGATCAGGCCGCAGTCCTGCTGCATCGGGACACCGTCGCGCTCGAACATCCGCACTCGCAGGATGTCGTGCCGGGCCATCAGCTCCGCCGTGGCGGCGCGCAGTGTCGAATGGTCCAGTGCCCGCTCCATGACCTGCAGGTCCGGAATGCTGTACTCGCTGCTGTCCGGGTACTGCCGGCAGGAGAACCAGATCCCCGCCTGCGGCGGGTTGAGCGGAACGGCGGTCCCCGGCGGCACCGGGGTGATGCGCGGCACTTCGACCGCGGTGGCCCGCTCGCGCAGCAACTTCATGAGCAGCCGCTGCTTGTTCGCGTCCAACGTGGTCATCGGCTTACCTCTCCCGTATCGCCGAGCCGCTCGGCGACGTCGTCGTCGGACATCGTGGCCACCTCGGCGGCCAGCGCCGTCTCCAGGTACCCGGCCACGCCTGCGATCGTCGGTGCGTCGAAGAACTGCCGGACGGTGATCGATATCCCGAACCGGGTCTTGATTCGGTGCAGCATCTGCAGGGCCGACAGTGAGGTGCCGCCGACGGAGAAGAAGTTCTGGTTGCGACCGACCTGGTTGACCTGCAGCAGGTCGCACCACACCTCGGCGACTTCCGCCTCGATCACCGAGGTGACCTCCGAGACACCGGTCCGGGCCTCCCGGTCCCGGATGGTGGGAACGGGCAGCGCCTGCCGGTCCACCTTGCCGGACGGGGTCAGCGGCAGGGCATCCAGCTTCACGTACACCGCCGGCAGCAGATACTGGGACAGGTACCCGGCCAGGTGCTCGGCGATCTCGGGGATGAAGGCGTCCGGCCCGACCACATAGGCCACGATCTCCTTGACGCCGGGCTCGTCCTCCCGGATCGCCACGACCGCCCGCTCGACCGCCGGGTGGCTGTCCAGCACCGCCTCGATCTCGCCGGGCTCCACCCGCACGCCCCTGACCTTGGCCTGGTTGTCCGCCCGGCCGGCGTAGTGCAGCATGCCGTCGTCTTCCAGGCTGGCGAGGTCACCGGTCCGGTACAGCCGCTCCCCCGGCACCACCGGGCAGGGGTGCGGCAGGAACCGTTGCGCCGTCAGCTCCGGCTGTCCGAGGTAGCCGCGGGCCAGGCCGTCCACGCCGGCGACGTACAGCTCGCCGACCACGCCCGGCGGGATCGGCCGGAGCGCTTCGTCCAGCACGTACAGCCGGTAGCCGTTGACCGCCCGGCCCATCGGGACGCCGCCGCCGGCCGGCCAGGCGCGCCCGGTCCAGAGCGCGACCTCCGAGGTCTCCGTCTGGCCGTACGCGTTGTGCAGGTCGAGATCGAAGTGGGCGACGAACCGCTCCAGAAGCGCCGCCGGCACCGCCTCGCCGGAGGTCTGCACGCAGCCGAGGTCCGGGTACTTGGTGGCCGGAACGGTGGCCAGGTACATGTCCAGCATCGACGGTACGAAGTGGGCCAGCACCGTGCCCGGCTCGGCGAGCAGCTCGGCCAGGTACGGCACGTCCGTCTCCGAGCCCGCCTCGGCCAGCTCGACTGTGGCGCCGGCGGCGAGCGTCGCGAAGATCTCCCAGATCGCGACGTCGAAGATCAACGGCGTCTTGTGCACGACTCGTCGGCCGGGCTCGAGCTCGTACCGCCGGGCGATCCACTCCACCCGGGACGCCGCGCAGCCGTGGTCGATGACGACGCCCTTGGGCCGGCCCGTGGACCCGGACGTGTAGTAGACGAAGGCCGTGTTCCGCGGGTGGATCCGACGGTGACTCCGGTCCGGCGCGGCCGCGTCGACGATCGGCGCGGCCGCGTCGACGATCGGCAGGCCCTCCAGCCCGGCCGGCGGCGGCCCCGCGGCGATCACCGCCGCCATCTCGCAGTCGGCGGCTATCCAGCGCAGGCGCTCGGCCGGGTAGCCGGCATCCAGCGGTACGAAGCCGGCACCCGCGCGGAGTACCCCGAGAAGCGCCGCGATCGACTCCACCGAGCGCGGGACGCACACCCCGACCAGGGACTCCGGCCCGATGCCAGCGGCCGCCAACGCGGTCGCCACCGCCTCGGCGCGGGCGTCCAGGTCGGCGTAGCTGACCGAGCTCGTCCACGCCTGCACGGCCACCGCGTCCGGGTCCCGGGCCAGCGCGGCATGGAAACCATCGTGCAGCAGCGTCCGGGCGGCGCCGCGGTCCTCGTGGCCGGCGTTGATCGCGGTCAGCTGGGCGCTGGCCGAGGCGGCCGGCAATAGCGGCAGCTCGGCCAGCTGGGCCGACGGGTCCGCCAATGCCGATTCGAGGAGCGTCAGCAAGGCCTCCTGCCAGCGGCCAGCGGACGGGCGGTCAAACCGGCGGGTGGCGTACTCCACCTCGCCGACCAGCGTCCCGTCGTCCAGCCGCATCGTGCAGGTCAGCGCGACCTTGGCGGTACCGGAGTGGATCAGCTGCTCGGTGATCTGAAGGCCGTCGATCTCGCCGCCGCCGTCCATCGGGGTGGACTCGAAGACGAACATGGTCTGGAAGACGGGGTTGTCGGCCCCGCCGGGGGAAAGACCGCCGACCATCTCCACGAACGGCAGGTCCTGCCGGGACAGCGCCTCGGCCAGCGCCGCGTCGGTGCGCTCCACCAGGTCCCGGAAGCGCATGCCGGGGGTGAATCGCATCCGCAGCGGCACGGTGTTGACCAGGTAGCCGATCAGGTCCTCGGTACCGGGCCGGACCCGGCCGGCCATCGGGACCCCGACCACCACGTCGTCGGCGCCGCCGGTCATCCGGTGCAGCGTGCCGAGGAAGCCAGCCAGCAACACGCCGAACGGAGTAGATCCATAAGCGCGGGCCACCCGCTCCACCGCGGCCAGGCCGACGCCGGCGAGCTCGAGCGGTATCGAGAACCCGGCCCGCCCCTCCGCCCCGGTCGGCCGACCGGGTTCCAGCACCGGCGCGTCGCCGTCGAGCTGCTCCACCCAGTACCGCCGCTGCCCGGCCGCCTCCTCCGAGCCCAGCCAGCGCTCCTGCCAGGCCACGTAGTCGGCGAACCGCACGGACGGCGAAGGCAGCGGGCGGTCCTGGTACAGCGCGGCGAACTCTCGCCAGAACACTCCCAGCGACCATGCGTCAAAGACGCTGTGGTGCACATCGAGCAACCACAGGTGCTGCTCGTCGTCGACCCGGTAGCAGCAGGACCGCACCAGCGGTCCGGCGGACAGGTCGAACGGCCGGGCCGCCTCGGCCTCGGCCAGGCGCGCCGCGGCCGCCCGGTCGGCGACGGATCTCACCTCGGTACGGACCGGCTCTGGCGGCTGGAGCCGGGACCAGACGCGGCCGTCCCGTTCCGCGAGGGTGGTCCGCAACGCCTCGTGCCGCTCCACCAGCGCGGTGAGCGCGGCATCCATCCGCTCGATGTCGAGCGGTCCGGAAATCCAGTATCCGAGGGGTACGGCGTAGGTCGCGACACCCTGCTGCAGCCGGTCCAGGTACCACAGCGCTGCCTGGCCGCGCGAGGCCGGCCGCCATTCGTCGTGCTCGCCGGACGCCGCGACGACTCCGGTGTCTCGCCGGCTGGTCCCCTTGATCAGCGCGGCGAGGGCGGTCACGGTCGGGGCGGAGCGCAGCTCGTTGAACGATAGAGCCGCACCGGTGGCCCGGGCGATGCCGCTGAGCAGTTGCAGACCGCGTAGGGAGTCGCCGCCGGCCGCGAAGAAGTCCTCGTCGGCGCCGGCCGGCCGACCCAGCACGTCGGCGACGAGTCGCGCGACGACGCCTTCCACACCGGAGGACGTGGTCGCGTCGGGCTCGCCCGCGCCGTCCAAGGCGGGGTCGGCGGGTGGTGGTGGCGGCAGCTCGGACGGCAGCACCTTTCTGTTCAGCGGGGACCGCGGGATCCGGTCCAGCCAGACGATGGTCCGCGGGAGCATGACGGCGGGCAGCCGGTCGGCCAGTTCGGCGCGGAGCGCTGCGTCCGCGGCCGGCGTGTGTTCCCCCTCGACGTATGCGACCAGCCGGGCGCCGGAAACCGGGTCGTCGGCCGCGACCACGACGGCGTCGCGTACGCCGGCACAGGCCCGCACCGCGTTCTCCACCTGGCCGGGCTCGACCCGGAACCCGCGAATCTTGACCTGGCGGTCGGACCGGCCGAGGAACTGCAGGTTCCCGTCCGGCAGCCGGTTGGCCCGGTCACCGGTCCGGTACATCCGGGCGCCGGGCGGCCCGAACGGGTCCGGCCAGAACCGGTCGGCGGTGGTGGACGGCGCACCCAGATAGCCGCGGGCCAGCCCGAAGCCGGCGATCCACACGTCCCCCGGTTCCCCGTCGGCCACCGGCGCCAGCTCGTCGTCGAGCAGGTGTACGGTCACCCCGGGCAGTGGTCGGCCGATCGGCACGAGTCCGACGTCGGGCAGGTTCGCCGGGTCCGGCCGGTAGGTGGTGCAGCTGATCGTGGTCTCGGTGGGCCCGTAGTCGGCGATGAAGTCCACGGGTCGCGAGCCGACAGCCTCCATCCAGAGGGCGAGCCGGTCCATCCGCAGCTTGTCCCCGCCGACGAACACGGTGCGCAGGCTGTCGGGCAGCGACACGATCCCGGCGACGAGGTCGTCCGCCCACTGGTGCCAGTAGTTGCTCGGGAGGCTCACCATGGTCGCCCCGCGGGCCTTCATCACGTCGGTCAGCTCGACGCTCGTCGGACGGGGCGTGTCCGGCAGCACGACCGCGGCGCCGGCCAGCCACGCCGGCAGCACCTCCTCCAGCGAGGCGTCGATGTGCATCGAGGTGAACTGCAGGAACCGGTCGGACGACCGCAGGCCCAGCTCCGCCCGGATCGCAGCGGCGTGTTCGGCCAGGCTGGCATGCGAGACCCCGACGGCCTTCGGCCGGCCGGTCGAGCCGGAGGTGAAGGCGCAGTACGCGAGATTGCCGGGCCACAGCGCCGGCCGGGCACCAGCCGGGTCCGGTTCGGCCGAGCCGGCCGGTTCGGCCATGAGGTCGGCCAGGTCGACCACCGAGAACCCGGCACCGTCGAACGTTCTCTCCGGTCCACCGCGGAGCACCAGCTCCACCTCGGCGTCGGCAAGCATCCCCGCCACCAGCCCGGCGGGCAGCGCGGCGTCCAGCGGAACGTAGACGCCACCGGCCTTCCACACCGCGAGCACCGTCACCAGCCAGCGGGCGGACTGTTCGACGGCGACCCCGACCCGGACCTCCGGCCGCACACCGCGCACAGCGAGACGGTCGGCCAGCTCGCCGGCCCGCTCGTCGAGCTGGCGGAAGCTCAGGACACCGTCACCGGACATGATCGCAGGCGCGTCCGGGGTGCGCGCCGCCTGGGCCTCGATCAACTGATGTACGCAGAGATCGGACATCGATCGCCTACCTCCTTCCGTGCTGTAGAGATGAAGCGTTCGGGTCAGGCGGCCGTGCCGGCGGCCGTGGATCGCCGCCAGCTGTCGTACAAGCCGGTGTAGACACCGCCCGCCGCGAGCAGCTCGTCGTGCCGGCCGCGTTCCACGAGCCGGCCGCCGTCGAGCACGATCACCTCGTCGGCCTGTTCGGCGGTGGCCAGCCGGTGCGCGACGGTCAACGACGTGCGGCCCGCGGTGAGCCGGCGCAACGCCTCGATGAGCGTCAGCTCGATCTGCGGGTCCACGGCCGAGGTCGCCTCGTCGAGGATCAGGCAGGCCGGGTCGGCCAGGTGCGCGCGGGCCAGCGCGACCAGCTGCCGCTCGCCCGCGGACAGGCTCTCGCCGCGCTGCCCGACCGGGGTGTCCAGGCCGCGCGGCAGGCCGGCGAGGAACGCTGCCGCACCCAGATCGTGGAAGGCCCGCTCGACGTCGGTACGGGTGGCGGACGGTCGCCCGTACCGGACATTCTCCTCGACCGTGGTGTCGAAAAGGAACGGTTCCTGCGGCACGACCACCACGCGCGAGCGCAGCGACTCGGTCGCGATTTCCCGTGTGTCCACGCCGCCGATCAGGATGTGGCCGCGGTCCGGGTCGGCCAGCCGGGCGATCAGCTTCGTCAGCGTCGTCTTGCCCGATCCGGTGGCGCCGACCAGCACGACCTGGCGACCGGCCGGCACCTCGAACGACACGTCGGTCAGGGCCGTGCCGGCGTTCGGGTAGCCGAAGGTGACATTCCGTACGACCACTTCCGGCGGGCTGGCCGGCAGCTGCCGGCCGTCGACCGGTTCGGTGACGTCCTCGACGATGTCCAGCAGTGCCAGCACCCGTCGCCAGCCGGCCGCGGCATTCTGCGCGAAATCGATGACCTGAGTGAACTGTCCCACCGGCCCCATGAACAGGGTCACCAGCAGGAGGAACGCGACCAGCTCGCCGGCGGTGTGCCCGGTCGACGGGCCGATCGCCAGGCCCACCGCGACGACGCCGACCGCCACGATCGCGGCGAACAGCTCGGCGAGGGAGAACAGCACGCTGCCCAGATAGCCGGCGCGGGCCTTCGTGTCCCGCCAGCGGTGGATGGCCGCCGTGGTCCGCCGCAGGCTCGGTTTCGTGATGCCGTAGGCGCGGATGACGGGCGCGCCCTGGATCGACTCCGAGGTCACCGTGAGCAGATCGGCGACGCGGCCCCGGACCGCGGAGTGCGCGGGCCCGAGGCGCCGGGTCAGCACGTTGATGAGGACGACCATCGGCACGATCAGCGCAACCGTGACCAGCGTCAGCCAGACGTCGTAGTACAGCATGCCGACGAGGGCAGCCAGCATTGCGGCGCCGTTCACCACCCAGGCGATGCCGCCCCACTGCAGGAACTGGCTGAGGGTCCCGACGTCGGAGGTCACCCGGGACACCAGCTTCCCGCGCGTCTCGGCCGAGTGGTACGCCACGCTGAGCCGGTGTACGTGGCCGAAGGCGCGGACCCGCAGCCCGCACAGTGCGCGCTCGCTGGCGATCGCAAGGCGCAGCAGGCTCACCCAGTTGACCAGGGCGGTGCCCAGCACCGCCACCCCTGCCAGCGCGCCTAGCCGAACCAGCTGGCCAACGTCGATGTGTCCGGTGCTGAGTCCCCGGTCGAGGAGCTGCTGGACGAGGACCGGTACGGCCAGCCGGCCGAACCCGCCGACCAGGGCGAGGACGATTGTCAGGGCCAGGCCGTCGCGGATCTCCGGGATGGAGGCGAAGCCGCGCCGAAGCACCGCGGGCGTCGACCCGGCAATACCGTCGGGGTCGACCGCGTACGCACTCATGCCGCTACCTGCTCTCGCTGGAATCCCTGGATCAGCCGGTCGTAGCCGTCGATCCGGAGCAGGTCCCCGTGGGCGCCCACACCGGCCACGCGGCCGCTGTCGAGGTACACGACCGCGTCGGCCCGGGCCAGCGTCGCGGCGCTGGTGGTGACGACGATCGTGGTGGTGGACGGCAGGCTGGCGGCCAGCCCGCTCATGATCTCCTGCCGGGTGGTCGCGTCGACCGCGGACGTGGCCTCGTCGAGCAACAGCACCCGGGGCTGACGGACCAGTGCCCGGGCCAGCGCGAGGCGTTGTCGTTCGCCGCCGGACAGCCTTGCCCCACGCTCGCCGACCCGAGTCTCCAGCCCGTCCGGCTGGCGCTCGACGATGGCGGTGGCCCGGGCGAGGCGGAGCGCCTCGTCCAGCCGCTCCCGGTCAGCGTCCGCGGGTGCTTCCGATGGGGTCCGGTCGAAGTCGAGTCGGACGTTCTGGGCCAGCGTGCCGGCGAACAGGAACGGCTCCTGGAAAACCGCCGCACAGGCCGCCGCCCGGTCGGCTGCGGCGACCCGGTACAGGTCGACCCCGTTCAGCAGCACCGTGCCGCCGGTCGGGGGCAGCAGGCCGGCCAGCGCCAGCAGCAGCGTGCTCTTGCCCGAACCGGTGCTCCCGGTGATCGCGACGGTCGCACCGGCCGGGACGTCAAAGCCCACATCGGAAAGGACCTCCGGGCCGTCCGGGTAGGCGAAGCCGAGACCGCGGACGCTGAGGCCGAGCGGACCGTCCGGCAGCGGTTGCGGATCCACCAAAGCCGGCGGTGGCGTCTCGCCGAGCACCTTCTGAACCCGGCCGTACCCCGCCAGCACGTGCGGCACGTGGGCCAGCACGTTGCCGATCACGCTGAGAGGCACCGCCAGCAGGGCGAACAGGCTGACGAAGCTGACCAGCTGGCCGACCGTGATCGCGCCGCTGTTCACCCGCCACGCCCCGACCACCAGGATGATCAGCGACGTGGCGGCCGGGATCAGATCGAACAGCTCGTTCATCAGCCATTCGCGACCGGCCAGCTTGATATTCGCATCGCGGAGCCGGGCCGATTCGGCGCCGAACCTGTCCCGCTCGGCGCGGTCCCGGCCGAGCGTCTTCACCAGGAACGCGCCGTCGAAACTCTCGTGGGCGACTGCGGTCACCCGCCCCAGCCGCTGCTGGGCCTCCACGGCGAGCCCTTCGACCCGTTTCTGGTACACGGAGTTGACCAGCAACAGCGCCGGAATCGAGGCACCGCCGACCACTGCCAGGATCGGGTCCACCGCCAGCATCCAGCCGGCGGTGACCAGGAACATCAGGAACATGCCGAGTACCTGCGGAACTCGGGCCGGCAGGTCCGCGGCCGCCTCCGGGTCGGTGGTCACGTGCGCCAGCTTCTCGCCGGTCGGGTGGGCCTGATGGTAGGCCATCGGCAGCGCGTCGTACCGCTCGACCACGGCCTCCCGCAGGGTGGCATCGAACCGGGCCCGGGTCGCGACGGCGGTCCATTTTACGACCAGCCCTGCCGTGCCCTTGACCACGCCGATCGCGAGCACGACCAGGACCACGGCGACGGCGGTGCCGGTGGCCACCTGGCCGCCCTCGAACCTCGGTATCACCACGTGGTTGACCAGCTCGCCGAGCGCGACGGACCAGACGGTCAGTCCCGCTCCGTACAGCATCGCGGCGGCCAGCCCCCAGCTCATTGGACCCGGATGGGCGCGGAAGGCGGCGAGCAGCAACGTGCGCGACCGGCGCAGGACGTCGCGCCGTGCGGCTGGCTTCTGATCCACTATCGCCACTTCCTCATCATTCGCTGTCGTCATTGCTGCTCAGCGGTACGAGTGGAGACCGACCCGGCGGCTCGTTCGTGGTGCCGCAGTGGAATGAGCCGCCAAAGCGTTTAAGGTCCGGAAGGGACATGGGGATGTAGGAGCTGACTGGAGACCCGGTCGCGTACTCTGGCTCAGCCACTGTGCGTCCTTTGCTCCTCAGCGGAGGCGCTCATGGCGGCCCGCAGGCTGGCCGGGCGCATGTCCGTCCACAACTCGCCGATGCGCGCCAGACAGTCGTCCCGGGACGCCGGCTCGCCGACCGGCTCCCACCCGGCCGGCACCGGCCGACCCGACCGCCAGATCGAGTACTGCTCCTCGTCGTTGCGGACAATCACGTACATCTCGTCGGTGTCGGTCATGACTGCCTCTCGCTCTCGCTCTCGGCCGGGTCCGCACGCGGCTCCGATGACAGGGGGAACCGGCTGGAAAGGGCCTCGATCTCGATCTCGATCCGGACCGAACCGCCGGCGCGTGCGGCCGGCCCGGAATCCGCCGGGTCGACGCGAGCCAGGTGCGCCACAAGTCGGTCCCGGTCGGTCACCACCCGGGCGCATCCGCGAACGTCGATCAACATCGAGTCCCCGACTTGCGGCTCGCCGGGCGGTGCCCCGTCCGGCTGGAATATCACCAGGACCTTGCCGCCGTCCAGCAGCGGCAGCTGCGGATCGGTCCGGTCGAGCACCCCGAACAGGACGCCGTTGCGACCGCGGTCGCGATCCAGCACCAGCGGCAGCCGGGTCGCGACCGGGAACTCCCCCGCACCGGCGCTCACCAGCGTTCCGGAGCCGCATCGCTCGATCAGCGCCACCAGCGTCGCGGCGGCCGGCCCGGCGTCGTGCCCCGCCGGCGGGAACGCGCGAGCCAGCGAACCACCGTCCTTGGCGATGGCTGTGATGATCTGCTTGGACCGGAAGGGCAGCAGCGACAACAGCGTGTCGCCGAGCCCGTGCGTCGCCTCGGCGAAGCCCTGCACGTACAGGCCGCAGGTCAGCTCGTCGGTCGTGCGCACGCGGTGTTCACGGGAAACCGCCAGTCGGCCATCGGCATCGGTGTCCAGGTAGGGAAGGACGTCGCGGTACATCACCGAGTCCAGTTCGCGCCGGTACCCGGTGGCCAGCACCAGGCCGTCAACTCGGAGCACACGGGCCCCGCCGCCGAAGCGGGCGTCGACCCCGATCCGGATGCCCGTGCCGTCGGCCCCGGCCTCCACCCCGGTCAGCCGGGAGCCGTCGTGCACCGCGAGGCGGGTGCGGCCGCGGACCTCGTCGGCGTAGACCAGCCGGTACAGCTCGTCGAGAAAACTCGCCTCCACCACGCCGTAGTTGGTGGTTCGCAGGCCGGCGTAGTAGTCGCGCCGGTTCGCCTCGTTGCGGGAGTAGAAGTCGGCGGCGTTGGCCTCGAAGAACTGCTCGTTCGCGAACGGATTGTTGTCGGTGGCACGCAGCGAGTACCCCGGCAGGATCAGGTGCACGCGGGCGTTGCGGTACCGATCCAGCAGGTAGTGGGTGATCTCGCCGGCGCTTTGCCCGTCGCCGGCGACCGCGAACTCCCACTCGCGGTCGCGGTCGGTGAACGTCTCGGGGACCGTTGGCAGGAACGCGCTGGAGTGCACCACGGTCGGGCCGAGCGTCACCGCCTCCGGCACGCGGGGTACGCCGCCGAGCGCGTGCACAATGTTGCGGGCGTGGTACTCGACGACGCCGCCGGTCGTGGTGTCGGTCGCGGTCACCCGGAACAGCGACAGCGTGCCGTCATCGTCGCGGACCGCGGTCACCTCGCGGACCGCGGAGCGGTAGCGCACCACGCCGGCGAACTGTGCGGCGACCCACCTCAGGTAGTCCTGGAACTCCAGCCGGGTCGGCCGGAACTCGGCGAGGTTCACGAACCTCTCCAGCCGTCCCTTGGCCTTCTCGTACTGGAGGAAGGTGAATGGGCTGGCCAGGTTTCGCAGGGACACCAGGTCCTTGAGGAAAGAGATCTGCATCCGGGCGCCGTCGATGAGCATGCCCTCGTGCCAGCGCGTGTCGCCGGAGCGCTCCAGGAACAGGCAGCGGCGATCCGGCGCGATCTCCTGGGCTGCGATCGCGAGCGCGACGTTCGACGGTCCGAAGCCCAGTCCGATCAGGTCGTACGGCTCATCAGGCGTGCCGAGATTCCGCACGTACCGCTCCCTCCTCGACGTCCGCCCGGCTCATCGGGTGGGTCGGGTCGCTGAGGAGCGTTGGGCGACGCGATCGATGCGACCGGTGTCCAGGAAGCCGACCACGGGCGGCACTGGGGACACGACCCGGCCGGCCTCGTCGAGCCGCTCCTGATACTGCGCCGCGACCTCGCGAAGCCGGGTCCAGTGCGCCGTGGGGCGCAGATGGTGCTCCTGGTGGTATCCGTCGTTGAAGGTCAGCCGGTTGTACAGCCGGCTGTAGTAGCTCACGGAGTTCGCGTACCGGCTGTCCGGCTCCGCGCCGAAGTGCCGGTAGTAGTTCTGGACGTTGACCAGGGTGAAGGCGATCGCCACCGACGGCAGGTAGCACAGCAGCACCCACTGCCAGGAGAGGACGGCGAGCAGCACGGTGAAAGCCACCTGTGCCAGGCGGTCGTAGCGGAGCTGGCCGAGCTCGGCCGCGCGCCGGCCCGGGTTCCGGGAGGCCAGCCCGCGCAGCGTGGTCTCCCGGGGGCCGACGCCGCCCAACCGGCGCAGGGACGCCCAGGTGACCGCGAACTCCTGGATCGAGGCGACGAGGCTGTAGGCCAGGTACCGCCAGAGCGGGGCGTGGTCGTCGTCCCGGCTGTATCGGTAGGTGGAGCTGAAATCGGCGGTGGTCCCGTCGCGCTTGCGGTCGTTGTTGTACCGGTGGTGGTTGCGGACGTGGCTCAGGTGGTACGCCTGCGCCGACTGCGCGATGTTCGCCGACATCACCAACGACACGATCCCGTTCAGCCGGGCGTCGTTGAACCAGGGCTGGTGCACGAACATGTGGTTCACGATGAGCACCGAGTAGGTGATCATCGCGGTGACCAGGACCGCCGAGCCGAGCCGCGGCCACAGCCCGGCCGGCGTCAGCGCGGCCAGCGCGATCGTCACGGCGAACTGCGCGATGCAGAGCCCGAGCAGGATGGCGTCGGCCGGGCTGTTGCGCCATAGCCGTCGGGGCTCGCGCTCGATCATTTCACCATCACCTTTCCGAGTACTCGTCGACGTAGCCAGGGCATGCCGTCCAGCCGCCGTCGGCGGGCCGGATCCGTGAGGCGGTTCGACCCGGGTGAATGCCGCTCGTCGCTCGTGAACACTGACCGACCGTACGCAGCTCCGGCTGTCCAGCGCAGTCACGTGAACCGGCGACGCGGCGCCCGGCCCGCTTCGCGGACCATGGGCGCGGGCGGGGGGCTGTTTTACGGGACACAGTCCCCCACTGGCCCGGCGTTAGGTTTCTTGGCAGGAGGTTCGGCCGGCTTCTTGCCGCAAATGCCGTGCACCATTCCCCGCTGTGCGAGGGAGTGGCTCGCGGTGGTCCTCCTGCGCGCGATTGCCAGGTTTTCGACGTTGGAAGAGGAAGAAGCGCGATGCGTCCATCTACCCGATGTTCTGATCAGGCGGTAGACGACCCGACGGCGCTGCCGATCCAGACGGTGTTCGCCCGCGCGTGTGACCCCGAGAGCACGCCACTGCCCGATGCCCTGCGGGACGCGATCGTTGCGGAGTTGGACCGCGGCTGCGCCGACGATCGCGGTTCGCGGGTCCCGCTGGCCGACCTCGGGCCGTCGGTCGCCGCCTGGGCCGCCACGCAACGCTCGCGCTTCGAGGCACTCTTCGCCGCGGCGGAACGCGAGGGCCGCGCCGACGTGCTCGTCCGCCGGGCGGTCCTCGCGTGTGCTCCCTTGTCCTCGCTGTCCGGTGCCTGGCTGCAGTGGATGAGCGAGCCGGGCAACGCCGAGGAAGCGGTCACCATGTGGGTGCTCTCCCTGTTCGCGGGCGATGTCGGCGCCGGGCATCCGCGGGCGTCCCGAGGCAGCGTCTACCTCTCTCTCATGCAACACCTCCGGGTGGCCGTGCATGCGCATCCGGCGAGCCAACTGGCGCAGGACCGCCGAATCGCCGATCAGTCCTTCTACCTACCGGCCGTCGCGTTGACGATGAGCCGGCGCCCGGACGCATACCGGGGCGAGATCATTGGTCTTGACCTATGCCTGCGTGAGGTCGGCCTGCTCCCGCCGCTCGACGGTGTTCAGACCCGGCTTCCGCACGCGATCGGATGGGACGCGCTGGATCCGAGCCGCGCGCGCACGCCGGACGGGCCGCCGCCGGTCGAGGATGCTCGGGCCGTGGCGGCCGCGTTCGTCGAATCAGCCGGTACGGCCGGCGCGACCGCGGTCGAGCGCGGCTTCGCCTGGGCGTTCGGCGCGCTGCGACGTTGGTGCGACGAGGTGGCCCAGGAGCTGGACGCCGCTCGCGACCCGGGTTTCGAGATGGCGGAGCTGGTGCGGTCCCGGGCTAGGGAGGCGTCCGTCTATCACGACCGGTTCAGCGTGCAGGGCCGGCCGCTGCAGGAGTGGCTCTCCGAGGCGCGCACCGACCCGATCCCGTTCCTGACCGCGCTGGCGAACAGTCGCCTCATCCGGCCGGGCAATTCCGAGGCCAGCCGCCTGACCGGCACGCTCGTGTCGGACAAGGGCCGGATGTTCCGGATATTCCCAGACAACGAACTGGACACGATCAAGCGATGGATCGACGCGCTGCCGGCGGATCCCGCACAGCGGGCAGGGTGGCGACCGCCCGCCCATCAGCCCCGGCGGATCATGCTCCGGCCGGCCTCGGAAAGCGCCCACGATGACGGCGACGCTCCCGCGGACATCCGGCAGGCATACATCCGTCTGTTGCGGCGCACGATCACACCGGCGACCCGCCGGTATGCGCTGCGATACGTGGAAAAGCGGCTCGCCAGGTCCCGCCAGGGCATGGAGTCGTCCGCCCAGTCACTGCCGGACGAGCACCCGGTGGACGGTCTGCGGTCTTGGCTGCTCGACCAGCACGACCTCCACAACATGGAGTTCCACAACGGCCTGGGCGATCCCTTGCCGGACCGCGCCGACCTGATCGACTCGAGCGTGCAACTGGCGCCGCTCACCCTGATCGACGGTGCCTGGCTGACCGGCTACACCGACTATCAGCTCGCCTCCTCCGAGCGCGGGCACTTCCTGTTCGACACCTACTGGGACGAGCTCGGCAACAGCGACCTGAGCCTGAACCATCCATTGATCTACCGTGCCGTGTTGCGGGAGATGGGCATCGACCTCCCACCGACTCGCTCGCCGGAGTTCGCGACCTGGTCCGGGTTCCGGGACCAGTCGTTCGATACGCCGGTCTACTGGCTGGCGATCGGCCGGTTTCCGCGCACGTTCGAGCCGGAGATTCTCGGCCTGAACCTGGCGATGGAACTGTCCGGGGTCGGCGGCAACTATCGCCGCGGCCGGCAGACGCTCCAGAAGCACGGCTTCAGTACCGCGTTCGTCGACATCCACAACACCATCGACAACGTCGCGACCGGCCACTCCGCCTGGGCGGCCGACGCCATCGACGGATACCTGGCCCAGCAGGCGCCGACGGCTAGCACCGACGCATGGGACCGGATCCGGGCCGGATACCGATCGCTGAACGCACCATCCGAACTCCTGGCACCCGAAGGGGCCCGCCGAGCCAAAACCTGAGCGACGGTCGCATGTCTGAGCTGGTCCTGGGCATCTCCGCCGATTATCACGACAGTGCGGCGGCGCTCGTCCGCGACGGCCGCCCCGTCGCGGCCGCGCAGAAGGAGCGGTTCACCCGGCGCCACGACTCGGCGTTCCCGGCCCGAGCGGTCGCGTACACGCTCAGCGAGGCCGGTGCCGCGGGCGCCGGGGACGGGATCGCTGACGCGGGCGCAGCAAAAGCCAGCTGTCGAGGTGCCGCGCCCTGAACTCGACGGCCGCCTCGATCAGGCTAACCGCCGTCGGCTCGGGCCCACTCGTCTGTGTTGCCAAGAAGTTGACGCCAGGCCGAAGCGGTGCGGTGTCCCCGCAAGACGCTCCGCACCGCTTACCGATCCGTTGGCCGCCCTACGGCCAGGAGAGGCAGAAGGTGTGGCCGGCCGGATCCGCGTAGACCCGGAACCCCTTCCGTGCGGCCGGATCATCGACCGCCTTCAACAGCCGCCCACCCAACTTGAGCGTCTTCTCGTGCGCGGCCTCGAGGTCCTCGAGGTAGAAGTCGAGGTGGACCTGCTGTGACGGTCCGCCGTCGGGCCACACGGGTGGCACATGATCGGGCACGAGCTGGACCGCCAGGTGCCAGTCGCCGTCGACCCAGACGTTGTGCCAGGTGTCCTTCGCCTCGACGGAGCCGTCCAGGAGTCCCGCCCAGAACGCGCTCTCTGCCTCGATATTGGCTGCCTCGAAAACGATCGTCCGACGCTTGAAATTCACAAGGCCACACCCTTTCTGGCTGATTTGTAGGTCCGTCCGCCTGATGTCGAATTCCGCCCGCTCATTCTCGCCGCTCCGGCGGCACCGTGACGGCCCCCGGTTCAGGTGACTGCGCCGGTCCGCGAAGGTGTCAGCGAGTCGGCGTTCCCGAAGGCGCGGGTGCTCACGGTGAGCGAATGCGGCACTCATGCCATGCTCGCTGCGCAGGTCGGCCCGTGGTCGCATGGGGAGCAGACCCTGGCGATGCCGCTGTTGTCGCGGCTGCGTCCCGGCGAGTTGCTCACCGCGGACCGTATTTCTACTCCTTCACTGCCTGGGACCGGGCCCACGCCACCGGCGCTGACCTGCTGTGGCGGCTACGCGCCGGGATCCCGCTACCCGTGATCAAAATCCTTGGCGACGGCACCTACCTGAGCATGCTGACCACCAAGAACATCCACCGCGGGCGCCGCGAGCGGATCCTGGCCGCCGCCCGCGCCGGCACCCTGGATGACTGCCGCGACGCCTACGACGCACGTGGTCTACCCGTCGTCCACATCGTCCGGGTTATCGAGTACGACATCCCGGACCGCGACGGCAACGGCACCGGCGAACTCATCACCCTGCTGACCAGCATCCTGGACCCCGCCCACGCCCGCGCCGACGAACTAGCCGAGGCGTATCACCTGCGCTGGGAACACGAGATGAGCCACCCGTGGTGCAGGTCAAGTCCGGGTGTTCTTTCATTCTTGGTCTCCTTGGGATGGTTCGGGCGGATTGGGTGGGTTCCAGCGTCGGTGCTGGTGGTAGCCGGGGGGCCGGTCTCGCAGTTGGCGCAGTCGGTCGAGTTCGGTGGGGTCGGCGGTGATGATCCAGTGTTTGTCGTCGCTGGCGCGGTGGGCGGTGACCCATCCCCGGTAGATCCAGGTGTAGGCCGTCGCGGTCGGCATGCGCAGAGCCGCGGCCAGCCCGGCGACCGACCATTCGTGCTCCGCCAAGACCGTCACGGGGGTGTTGTGGTGCTGGGTGCGGATGCCGCGTTGGTGCAGGATGGTGCGGACCTGCT
>NZ_QHHV01000106.1:0-84676 GCF_003947245.1 Actinoplanes sp. ATCC 53533
TCGGCTTGGCGAGGTGGGTGAGGTGGGCGTGTTCGGCGCCGTCGAGGCGCAGCGCGCGAGCGATGGCGTTGAGGACCTCGGCGGAGACGTTGCGGCCGTCGCCCTGTTCCAGGCGGGTGTAGTACGCCACCGACACCCCGGCCAGCTGCGCCAGTTCCTCGCGGCGCAGCCCGGGCACCCGGCGGTGCCGCCCGAAATCCGGCAGCCCGACGTCCTGCGGCCGCAGCCGTGCCCGCCGGGAACGCAGGAACTCGCTGAGCTCGGCCCGCGGGCTCAAAGCGGCCGTGCCGAGCCCGGTCACCGGTTCGGAGTGTGCATGCATCACCCGATTATCCCCGGACGTAGGCAGCTCAGCCTGACCCTGCCAGTAGTAGGACCAGCAGACGTACGCAAGTCCGTGGCTGGGTGAATGCCGGGGCGCCCGGCACGCTGGAACTCGCCGGACCGAAGGCGGCCGGGATTGAGGTCCTCTACCGCCCGGCCCGCCCGTCGGTGGTTCAGCCGGCAGATCATTTCCACGCACCTTGGAGTTTCTCATGTCACGACTGGCAGGCAAGCGCGCTCTCATCACCGGTGGCACCAGCGGTATCGGGCTGGAGACCGCCAAGCAGTTCCTGGCCGAGGGTGCGCAGGTGATCGTCACCGGAGTCACCCCGGCGAACATCGACAAGGCCCGCGTCGAACTCGGTGACCAGGCCCTGGTGCTGAATGTCGACGCGGCCGACATGACCGCGCAACGCGACCTCGCCCGCACGGTGCAGGACCGGTTCGGGGACCTGGACATCGCGTTCCTCAACGCCGGGGTGTCTGACTGGCGGCCGATGGAAGCGCACGACGAGGCCAGCTTCGACCGGCTGTTCGACGTCAACGTCAAGAGCGTCTTCTTCCTGATGCAGGCCCTGATCCCGGTGCTGAACAACCCGGCCTCGGTGGTGCTGAACTCCAGCGCCAGCGCCCACACCGCGGCCGCCACCGCCAACGCCTACGCCGCGACCAAGGGCGCGGTGTCCGCGCTGATGCGCTCCTGGAACGCAGACCTGCTCAAGTCGCACGGCGTCCGGGTCAACGCGATCAGCCCCGGCCCGATCGCCACCCCGTTCTACGACAACATCCCCGCCGACCACTACCAGAGCGTCATGGAGAGAATCCGCGCCGGCATCCCGCTCGGACGCCTCGGTGAGGCCGAGGAGATCGCTAAAGCCGTCGTGTACCTGGCCTCCGACGAGTCCCGTTTCACCGTCGGCGCCGACCTGGTGATCGACGGCGGAGTGACCATCTTCTAATCCACGTCTGGCAGATCCTCGAAGTGCCAGGGAGTCGATCGGGATGCCGATGCTGAACGCCGCCCGGCCGTCAGCCCCAGCGGCGTGTCATCCAACACCGCGAACGTTCGTGGTCACGGCATTAGCGGTTGAACTCGCCCCACTCGAACGGATCCGCGCCGGCCTGCTCGATCCAGTCGTAGGTGAACACGGTGCCGCCGCCCCGCCAGCGCTCGGGTGTCGTCGACGTCATCCAGTCGAGGGGCTCGATGCCGCCGGGGACCCCGCCGTCCAGTGCGAGGCGCAGCGCGGCGGAGAGGTCGTCATCCACCGCCGGCGTACGCGAAGCCGGATCGACGGAAACGAAGAGCGCCGTGCCGGATCGGGCGACGAGGTCGAGGAACTGTCGGTTCTTCGCCCAGTCGGTGTGCCGCGTGCTCGGCACGCAGTCGGCGTCCGCGACGAAGAAGCGGCCGTGCTGCGCCAGGCGGAACGCGAGGGTATTGACCCCGATGCGGCGCGTCCGCTCCCAGACCAGCCCGGAGGTGTCATCACCGATGCGCTGCGCGTGGGTGTTCCCGGCGGCGAGGTGCCCGATGACGTCGCAGGCCAGGATGACGGAGTCTCCCGCGGCCTCCCGGATGGTCCGGTACAGATCGACGAGCACCTCGGCGTTGGTGCGCGTGACATCCGCCGGCTCCCAGCCCCGGGCCGGGTGGGGCTCGGTCGCGGGCTGCCACGGACGGCCGGTGACCGAGGCACCCATCGCCGAGCCCCACCGGCCGAAGGCGTCCCACGTGGAGAAGTCATGCTTGATGAACTCGAACCCCCACTCCACGAAGCGGGAAACGTCGGTGGAGACGATCTCGAGCGCCGCCGGGTCCGACGGGTCCATCGCGTACGCGCCATCGCGCGACCTGCCGTGCCCACCGGCGGGAAGCGCCTCCCGCAGCAGCGGACGGAACCAGATCCCCGGCCGCACGCCCTCGGCGCGCACCGCGTCGGCGAGCTCGCTCATCTCCCCGAACTGCGGTCGCCGAGGACGGTCCCAGGGGCCAGGGGTTCCCGGCCGGCCGTCCGCGGTGCCGTTGGGCGACCAGCCGTCGTCGACGACACCGTACGGCCGGACCGGATGGTCGCCGACCAGCTCCGCGATGGTCCGCGCGTCGCGCACCACCGCGGCACGGTCGAAGTCCTTGCCGTAGGCGTAGTAGTAGTTGTTGGCGCCGACGAGCGGCGTCGACGGCAGCAGCGGATCCGGGCAGAGCAGTCCGGTCAGGGCGCCGTGGACCAGGAACGGCCGCTCGGAGCCGCGCACCGCGTGGATCGTCGCGGCGTGGATCCGGCGCGATCCGGGCCGGACCGGGCTGTCGCCGCTGCGCACGTCGAGCCACAGCGAGAAACCGTGCGGGTCGACGGTCCAGAACGCCATGGCGCCGCCGCGGACCTCGACTCCGGCTCCCCAGGTGATCGCCGCCTCGCGGTCGTGAACGAGGAACATCCAGGGCAGCGGGCGCTCGGCCCGGTGCCCCTGCCAGCTCAGATCGCCGTACGTGCGCTCCCAGGCGTCGCCCAGGATCAGGACGTCGCCGGGGAGCCGGCGCTTCCAGCGCAACAGCACGCGCGACACGCCCCGGGTCGCCACCAGATCGACGTTCAGCGCCCGGCCCTGCTGCCCGAACTCGATCTCCACGCCGGTCGCCCCGGGCGGTCGCAGCGGTCCGTACGGCTCGGTCTGGACGAGGACGACATCGGGCCCCTCGACCCCTTCGGCGAGATCACGCATCGGGTGCCACACCCACTCCCTCTCCGGAGGTGCTCCCTACCCGGGTCGTGATCGCGCCACCTCGCCCTGGTGCCAGCGCGGTTTCCGACTCATTCGCAGGAGGACCTGATGGACCAGCACGCCGACGGCTGTGTTGGCGAGGGCGTCGGGATCACCGTGAACCCCTCTCGTCGCTCCCAACATACGGTGCGGGGCTGCCGCTACGCCGGGAAGTGGACGGGAGGCACGGGGATCGTGGTGGCGGCGTGGGTGGGGCGGTGGGTCAGGATCTGCGGGCCGGCGGCCGTGACGGCGATGGTGTGTTCGGAGTGGGCGGTGCGGGAGCCGTCGGCGGAGCGGATGGTCCAGCCGTCCGGGTCGAAGGTGATCTTGTCGGTGGAACGGCAGAACCACGGCTCGATGGCGATGGTGAGGCCGGGATCGAGTCTCATGCCCCGGCGGCCGCGGCCGTTGTTGGGGATGTGGGGAGCCTCGTGCATGGTGCGGCCGATGCCGTGGCCGCCGAACTCGCCGTTGACGCCGTAGCCGTAGGAGTGGGCGACCGCGCCGATCGCGGCGGAGATGTCGCCGAGGCGGCCGCCGGGCTGGGCGGCGGCGATGCCGGCCCGCAGGGCGACCTCGGTGGCTTCGATGAGTTTCAGGTCGGCGGGGTCGGGGGTGCCGACGATGACCGAGAGCGCGGAGTCGGCGGCCCAGCCGTCGATGTCGGCTGCCATGTCGATGCTGAGCAGGTCACCGTCGCGGAGCACGTAGTCATGGGGCAGGCCGTGCAGCACCGCGTCGTTGACCGACAGGCACAGCACGTTGCGGAACGGGCCGCGGCCGAAGGAGGGGGCGTAGTCCCAGTAGCAGGACTCCGCGCCGCGTTCCTTGATCCGGCGGCGGGCGAGGTGTTCGAGGTCCATCAGGTTGACGCCGACGGCGGCGACCCCGCTGAGCTCGGCGAGCAGCTCGCCGACGAACTGGCCGGTCACTGCCATCCGGGCGATCTCCTCGGCGGACTTGAGCTCGATCATGACAGCCTCCCTCGTCGTGTGCGGTATTTTTATACCACGTCGGTCGGGGTGCTCCGGAACGGCTATCCTGCTGGCATGGTTCGCCAACCCCTGACCGCCGAGCAGATCGCAGCGGGCCAGCGTCTCGGTGTCGCCCTCCGGGCCGCGCGGGCCGGCCGCAGCCTCGTCGAGGTGGCCCTGGCGGCCGGCATCTCCCCCGAGACGCTGCGCAAGATCGAGACGGGTCGTCTTCCCGCGCCGGCGTTCGGCACTGTGGTCGGGCTCAGCCAGGCCCTCGACATCGCCCTCAGCGACCTGGCCGATGTCTGGCTGGCCGACATGGCCATCCGCCAGGCGTCCTAGCTGGTCTATCCCACGGGCTGGGGGACGGCTGACCGTCGCGGGTCCCGGAGCCGTCAGCGCACCATGAAGATGTCGATCGGGTCCTCGGACTCCACCGTGAAACCGTGGCGCTCGTACAGTCGCCGGGCGGCGCTGCCCCGCAGGACGTTGAGCCTGACGACCAGGCCGGCGGCGTCGGTGCGGTCCAGCAGGTCTCGCAGGATCGCCGAGCCGAGCCCCCGGCCCTGGACGCCCGGGTCGAGATAGAAGTGCTCCAGCCACTGCCCGTCCTCGGCCGGCCGCAGGGCGACGCAGCCCGCGAAGGCGCCACCGGCCAGGATGACCGACGTGTGCCGCGGGGAGAAGGCGTCCCGCAGCCGTTGCCGGACCCGGTGCTCGTCGAACCGGCCCAGCCGTTCCAGGTCCGGGCGCATCACGACGGCCCGCAGCTCCGCGATCGGCTCGACATCCGCCGGGTCCGCGGGGCGCAGGGCCCAATCCAAGGCTGTCTCCACGGCCGGATTCTGTCAGCGGTCGTTTCATGCAGCTCGATGCGGTGGTTCTGTGCAGGAAAGCCCGGCGCGCCGGGCCGATACTGGGTGCCGGGAGGTCCGCACGTGACGTCATTCGAGTATGTGTCCGGCCCGGGCCGGGTCGTGTTCGGTCCCGGGGTGCTGGACCGGCTGCCCGACGAGGTCCGCCGCCTCGGCCGCAGCCGGGTGCTGGTCATCTCCGGCTCCGGCTCCGGCTCCGGCTCCGGCACGGCGAACGGTACGGCCGATTTCGCCGCCCGGGCCGCGGCGAGTCTGGGACCGCTGTTCGCCGGGCACTTCGCCGGCGCCGCCATGCACACCCCGGTCGGCGTCACCCGGCAGGCGCTGGAGATGGCCCGGAGCCTCGACGTGGACTGCCTGGTCTCGGTCGGCGGCGGTTCGGCCACCGGGCTCGGCAAGGCGCTGTCGGTCCGCACCGGGCTGCCGCAGATCGCCGTGCCGAGCACGTATGCCGGGTCCGAGGTCACCGCGGTGCTCGGTGAGACCGACGAGAGCGGCAAGACCACCCGGTCGGCGCCGGAGATCCGGCCGGAGACCGTGCTCTACGACGTGGAGCTGACCCTCGGCCTGCCGGTGCCGCTCTCGGTCACCAGCGGCGTCAACGCGATGGCCCACGCGGTGGAGGCGCTCTACTCCCCGGACGCCAATCCGGTGACCGACGGCCTGGCGACGCGGGCCATCGGCCTGCTGCGGCGGTCGCTGCCCGGCATCGTCGCCGACCCGGGGGACCTCGCGGCCCGCTCGGACGCGCTCACCGGGGCCTGGCTGGCGGGGATCTGCCTGGGCACCGTGCGGATGGGCCCGCACCACAAGCTCTGCCACGTGCTGGGCGGCTCGTACGGGCTGCCGCACGCCCCGACGCACACGGTCATGCTGCCGCAGGTCATGGCGCACCAGGCGGCAGCGGCCCCGGAAGCGATGCGCGCTGTCGCCGAGGCGCTCGGGGTTCGCGACGCCGCCGCCGGCCTGTACGACCTGATCGCCTCGTGGGGCGGCCCGGTCAGCCTGCGGGAGCTGGGCATGGCGGCCGGTGACCTGGACGGCGCGGCCGAACGGGTGGCCGTCGACGGTGTCCGGGCGCTGCTCGGCGCGGCGTACCAGGGCATCCGCCCGGCGGGACCGGCCGCCGTGCCGGACTTCGGCGCGCTGACCGGCCAGGTGCTGGCCAGTTTCGCCGCGACGCCCGACCCGCGGGTCCGCACCCTGGTCACCGACCTGGTCCGGGTCCTGCACGAGTACACCAACCGCAACGATCTCTCCCAGCGCGAGTGGGAGTACGCCGTCGACTTCCTCACCCGCACCGGACAGCTCTGCTCCGCCACCCGCCAGGAGTTCGTGCTGCTCTCCGACACCCTCGGGGTGTCGAGCATGGTGGACCTGCTGAGCAACTCGCGGACCCCGGAGACCACGCCGTCGGCGGTGCTCGGGCCGTTCTACGTGCCCGGGCCGCCGCCGGAGCCGCTCGGCGCGGACATCGCCGGCGGGCTGCCCGGCACCCCGCTGTGGGCGGACGTGACCATCGCCGACGTCGCCGGTGAGCCGGTGGCCGGCGCGGTGGTCGACGTCTGGCAGTCCAACGACGACGGCTTCTACGACGTGCAGCTTCCCGAGCTGGCCGGGCCGGTGCTGCGGGCGCGCTTCCACAGCGACGCCGGCGGCCGGGTCCGCTTCTGGTCGATCCTGCCGTCGGAGTATCCGATCCCCGACGACGGCCCGGTGGGGCAGATGCTGGCCGCGACCGGCCGCCACCAGTACCGGGCGCCGCACCTGCACTTCATGATCAGCGCACCGGGATACCGGCGGCTGGTCACCCAGTTGTTCGTCGCGGGCGGCGCCTACCTGGACTCCGACACCGTGTTCGGGGTCAAGGACGACCTGATCGTCGACTTCGCGCCCGGCACGGGCACCCCACCGGACGGCCGCGCGGTCGACGGCTGGCACCAGGTGACCTACACCTTCCGGATCGCCGCTGAAGAGACCGCCGCTGAAGAGATCGCCGCTGAAGAGATCGTTGAGGAGAAACCGTGACAGACGTGGTCGAGACCGACGTCCTCATCGTCGGCAGCGGACCGGCGGGCGGCGCGGCGGCCATGCTGCTGAGCACGTACGGCGTACCGACCATCATGGTCACCAAGTACGGCCGGCTGGCCGACACGCCCCGCGCGCACATCACCAACCAGCGCACGATGGAGGTGCTGCGCGACGCGGGCCTGGAGGAGCAGGTGGTCGCCCAGGCCACCCCGCAGCACCTGATGGGCCAGACGCCGTTCGTCTCCGCGCTGGCCGGCGAGGAACTGGGCCGGCTGCACACCTGGTACACCCACCCCACCCGGCAGGCCCACCACGACCTGGCGTCGCCCACGGCGATGTGCGACATGCCGCAGCACCTGATGGAGCCCGTGCTGGCCGGCGCCGCCACCGCCCGCGGCACCCACCTGCGGTACGACACCGAGTATCTGTCGCTGACCCAGGACGACCACGGGGTCACCGCGACCGTGCGCGACCGGCTGCGCGGCGACGAGTACCGGATCCGGGCGAAGTACCTGATCGGCGCGGACGGCGGGCGCAGCCGGGTGGCCGAGGACATCGGGCTGCCGATGGTCGGCCGGATGGGCGTCGCCGGCAGCATCAACATCGTCTTCGAGGCCGACCTGACCCGCTACGTCGCGCACCGGCCCAGCACGCTCTACTGGGTGCTGCAGACCGGCGCCGACGTGGGCGGGATCGGCATGGGCCTGGTGCGCTGCGTCCGGCCGTGGCACGAGTGGCTGATCGTCTGGGGCTACGACATCGACGGCGAGCCGCCGGACCTCACCGACGCCTACGCCCGGCGGATCGCCCACCAGCTCATCGGCGACGACTCCGTCCCGGTCACGATCAAGTCGTCCTCGGCGTGGACGGTCAACCACCTGTACGCCGAGCGCTACCAGCAAGGCCGGGTGTTCTGCGCCGGCGACGCGGTGCACCGGCACCCGCCGTCGAACGGGCTGGGCTCCAACACCTCGATCCAGGACGCGTACAACCTGGCCTGGAAGCTGAAGCTGGTGCTCTCCGGCGCGGCCGGCCCGGAATTGCTGGATTCCTACAGCGCGGAGCGGGCGCCGGTCGGCCGGCAGATCGTGGAGCGCGCCAACCGGAGCATCGGCGAGACCGGCCGTATCTTCCAGGCGCTGGGCCTGCTCTCCACCGAGGATCCGGAGCAGATGCGGGCGAACATGGACGCCCGCAAGCTGCCCGGCGGCGCCTCGGAGAAGCAGCGCGAGTTGCTGCGCGAGGCGGTCGCCTTCAAGGACTACGAGTTCAACACCCACGGCGTCGAGCTGGACCAGCGCTACCGCTCGGGCGCGGTGGTGCCGGACGGCACGGCGGCTCCGGTGAACCCCCGCGACGAGGAGCTGTTCCACCACCCGACCACCTGGCCCGGCGCCAAGGTGCCGCACGCCTGGCTGGGCCGCGGCACCGACCGGATCTCCACCCTCGATCTCGGCGGCGGCGGCCGGTTCGCGTTGCTCACCGGAATCGGCGGCGAGGCGTGGGTGGCGGCGGCCGCCGCGGTCGCCACCGAGCTGGGCGTCGAGCTGATCGCGGCGACGATCGGCCCGGGGGCCGGCTACGAGGACCTGTACGGCGACTGGGCCCGGCTGCGGGAGGTCGGCGACACCGGTTGCGTGCTGCTGCGGCCGGACAACTACGTGGGGTTCCGCAGCCCCGGCCTGCCCGGTGATCCGCGGGAGGCGCTCGGCGCGGCGCTGCGCCGGATCCTGGCCCGCGGCTGAGGGGCAGCGGCCGCCGGACCGCAGGTTGCGACAAATCGAAACCGAGAGTCACCCGGAAGTGCCGCCGTCGACCCCTAGGGTGGGAAGGATCAGGCCTGAGGAGGGAACATGCGGATCAGTGACGTTCTTCGTGTCAAGGGCGCGGGAGTCGTGACGGTGTCTCCGGACACGCGCGTCGAGGCCCTGGTGGCGGTGCTGGCCGAGCACCGGATCGGCGCCATCGTCGTGTCCGCCGACGGGACCCGGGTGGACGGGATCGTCAGTGAGCGCGACATCGTGCGGGCGCTGGCCCAGCGCGGCGCGGCGGTGCTGGCCGAGCCCGTCACCGCCATCCACACCACCGAAGTGCACACGGTCGAACCGGAGGCATCCCTCGAGGACGTGGAGCGGTTGATGACCGAGCGGCGCTTCCGGCACGTGCCGGTGGTCGTCGACGGCGCACTGCACGGCATCGTCAGCATCGGCGACGTGGTGAAGGAACGGATCGGCGAGTTGGAGACCGAGCGCACCTCCCTGGCCGGCTACATCACCGGCGAACGCTTCTAGCCGCGGGCACCGGCCCTGGTGATCGGTAACCCGCGCCGCCCCCCAGGACGGCGCGGGAGACACCACTACATAGCGTTCACCGATGCGGCGGGGGAGAGCCGGCGCGCCACCACGTGCACCGCGAAGAGCGCGTACCCGGTCAGCACCGGGACCAGCGCGGGGTGCACGAGGACGGCGAGCAGCGCGGTCAGCAGGACCACGCCGGCCGTCGCGGCCGCCGCCCGGCTGTGGCCGGGCAGCGTGGCCACGGCCGCCCGCCAGCTGTGCGCCGGGTCCGCGCCGACGGCCACGACCACCAGGGCGCCGTAGCCGCCACCCAGCGCCGCGAGCACCAGCGTGAGCGCCAGCAGCGGGGTCCCGCCGGGCACGGCCCCGGCGCGGACGGCCAGCACGTCGACGACCACCAGCAGGGCCGCCGACGCGGCGGCCAGGCCGGCGAGCAGCCCGGGTGCGAACGAGCGCCGGAAGACCGACCAGCACGCGCGGGCGGTCGGCCACCGGTCGTGCTCGAGGTGGTGGTGCACCGCCGCGCTGCCGGCGGCGACGGCGGCACCCGCCGTGACCAGCGGCAGCGCCGCCAGGACGACCACGAAGCCGAGCAGGGCCAGATCGGTGGCCACCCGTACGGTCTCGCGCCAGTCGCGCCTCATCCCTTGAGCCCGCTGGTGTTGATGCCCTCGACGAGCATGCGCTGGAACGCCACGAAGAACAGGAAGACCGGGACCAGCGACAGCAGCGACATGGCGAACATCGGTCCCACCGAGCTCTCGCTGGTCGAGTCGATGAACAGCGTCAGCGCCACCGGCGCGGTGTAGTCGTCCAGCTCCGACAGGAACACCAGTTGCCGGAAGAAGTCGTTCCAGGTCCAGATGAACGAGAAGATCGCCGTGGTCACCAGGGCCGGCCTGCTCAGCGGCAGGATGACGTGCTGGAAGATCGAGTACGGCGACGCGCCGTCGATCTTCGCGGCCTCGTCCAGCTCGCGCGGGATGCCCCGCATGAACTGCACCATGAGGAACACGAAGAACGCCTCGGTGGCCAGGAACTGCGGCACCAGCAGCGGCAGGTAGGGCCAGTCACCGCCGACCCAGCCGAGGTTCCGGAACAGGATGTACTGCGGGATGATCAGCACGTGGCCCGGCAGCAGCAGGGTGGCGATCATGATCGAGAACCAGAACTTGCGCAGCCGGAACCGCAACCGCCCGAAGGCGTAGGCGGCCAGCAGGCAGGACACCGTGTTGCCGATCACGGTCAGCCCGGCGACCATGGCGCTGTTCAGGAAGAACCGGCCGAAGTTCACGTCGAACTTCTCCCAGCCGGACGTGAAGTTGCCCGGGGTGAAGGTCTCGGGGAACAGCCCGATGTTGCTGGCGATCTCCTCGGGCGACTTGAGAGACGTCCCCACCATCCAGATCAGCGGATAGAGCACCACCGCGAGGATCAGGATCAGGACGAGCAGGCGCAGCCGGCCGCGCATCAGTGCTCCTCGGCGTCGGAGTAGTGGACCCAGAATCGGCCGGTGCGGAACAGCACCATCGTGATCAGGCCGATGGCGAGCAGGAACACCCAGGCCATCGCCGAGGCGTAGCCCATGTCCAGCTCGACGAAGCCCTTGATGTACAGGTTCAGGGTGTACATGAGGGTCGAGTCGACCGGCCCGCCGGTGCCGTTGCTCAGCACGAAGGCGGAGGTGAAGCCCTGGAAGCCGTTGATCGTCTCCAGCACCAGGTTGAAGAAGATCACCGGGGACAGCATCGGCAGGGTGACGTTGCGGAACTGCCGCCACCGCCCGGCGCCGTCGACCGACGCGGCCTCGTACAGCTCCGTCGGCACCTGCTTGAGACCGGCCAGGAAGATCACCATCGGGGCGCCGAACTGCCAGATGGCCAGCAGCATCAGGGTCTCCAGCGCCCAGCGTGGGTCGTTGACCCACGGCGCGCCCTCGATGCCGAACAGCGCCAGGAACGAGTTGAAGGCGCCGTCGCGGTTGAACATGCTCACCCAGACGATGGCCAGCGCCACGCTGCCGCCGAGCAGCGACGGCAGGTAGAACAGGCCGCGGAACACGCCGATGCCGCGCATGGCCCGGTTGAGCAGCAGGGCCACGCCGAGCGCGGCGGCCAGCTTGAGCGGCACGGCGACCAGCGCGAAGGTCAGGGTGACCTGGACCGCGTGCCAGTAGGTCGGGTCGGCGGTGAACATCTGCCGGTAGTTGTCCCAGCCCACCCAGTTCGCCTCCGACAGTGGGGTGAGCACGTCGTAGTCGGTGAAGCTGAGGTAGAGCGAGAGCAGCATCGGGATGGCCGTGATCGCGAGCAGCCCGACCAGCCAGGGGGACAGGAACGCGTACCCGGACAGGTTTTCGGAATGCCGTCGCCGCCGGTTGCCCGGACCCCGCTGTGCGGCGGGGCCCGGGTCGGCGGGTTCGATCCGGCTCTGGGCCGTTCGCACCATGGTCACGTCTTTCGTCAGCCCTGACCGATCGCGGCCTTGGCGGCCGTGACGAACGCGGTGCCGCCCTGGGCCGGGGTCTGGCGCCCGTACTGGACCTCCTCGGCGACCCGGATCAGCTCGCTGCGCAGCTTGCTGTGCCCCTTGAGCGGTACGGCCGGCGCCGAGCTGAAGTTCTTGCCCAGCTCGTCCTGCACCGCGATGGTCTGCTTCATGCTCGGGTCGGTGACGGTCTCGGCCACCGCCTTGCGCACGTCGAGGTTGGACGGCAGGCCCCGGTCGGTGCCGAGGATCTTGCCGGCCTCCGGGTCGTTGACCAGGAAGTTCAGCACGTCGACGGCCTTGTCCTTGTTCGGGCTGCCGCGGAACACCGAGAAGTACATCGAGGCACGCGCCCACTGGGCCTTCGGGTCACCGGGGTACGCGATGACGCCGAGCTCGTCCTTGGTGTTCTTCTTCAGCTCGGGCATCTGGTTGGCCCAGACCCAGGAGGTGGCCGCCTTGCCGGTGACCACCAGCTGCTTGCTGATGTCGGTGGCGTTGCCCTCGTGGATGACGTCCGGGGTGGGGGTGGCACCGCGGTCGCGGGCGCCCTTCCAGAGGTCGAACCACGCGGTGACGTCCTGCTCGGTGAAGCCGATCTCCTTGCCCTTGTAGAGGTCCTTGCCCTGCTGCCGGAGCCAGACCCAGAACGCCTGGTAGGAGGCGCTGGGGTCCATGGTGCCCGGCACCTTGGCGACCTTGGAGACGTTCTCCGCCCAGGTGATGTAGTCCGCCCAGCTCATCCCCGTGGTGGGCGCGGGCAGCTTGAACTTGTCGAGCAGGGTCTTGTTGTAGACCAGGCCCTGGGTGTTCTCGCCGAAGGCCACGCCGGCGAGCTTGCCGTCCACGACGCCGTATTCCTTCAGGCCGGGCGAGAACTTCGACAGGTCGAGCTTGCCGTCGTTGGAGTACGACGTCAGGTCGAGGGTGACGTTGCGGCCCGCGTACTCGGCGATGAAGTTGTCGTCGATCTGGAAGACGTCGGGCGCGTTGCCGCCGGCGGTCAGGGTGGCCAGCTTGTCGAAGTAGCCCTGGTTGGCCTGCCAGGTCTTCTTGAACGTCACGTTCGGGTGTTTCTGGGTGTAGAGGTCGAGGGCCTGCTCGGTCAGCTTGGCCCGTCCCTCCGCGCCCCACCAGAAGAAGGACAGCTCGGTGGGCTTGTTCGGGTCGCTGGACTCGTCGTCGCCACCGCAGGCTGCGGCGCCGAGGGCCAGGGGTATGACCAGGGCCGCGGCGAGAAGTCGCCGTCGGGTCGCGGTACCGTAACGGCGCGTGGTTCGCACATCCGTCGGCGGGGCTTTGTCCGGGTACATGGTGCTCACTCCTTGGCGTAGGAGGCGACAGCTTCGGGGGCGGCGGCAGCCGCGTTGCCCGGGTCCGCATGGCTGTGCGGATCCGGGCCCGGTCCCGTCGAGTCGCGAATGACCAACTCGGTCTGAAGGCTCACATGGGCAGTGGTGCGACGGTCGTCGCCATGCGCTAGGAGCATGTCGACGGCCGCTCTTCCCGCGGCGGCGGCAGGTGTGGCCACCGTGGTCAGCTTGGGATGGATCAGGCGGCTCAGCGCGATGTCGTCGATGCCGACGACGCTGATGTCCGCCGGGACCCGCGCGCCCTGGGCGTGCAGGCCCCCGATGAGGCCGATGGCCATGAGGTCGTTGTAGGCGAAGACGGCGCTGACCCCGCTGCGCAGGACCTGCTCGGCGACGGCCGCGCCGCCGCGCTCGGTGGGCGGGTTGGGGCCGAAGACCGTCAGTTCCGCGCCGCCCGCGCGGGCGGCCAGTGCCGCCGAGCGCCGGATCTCCTTGCTGGTCCAGGAGCCGCGCGGCCCGGCGATCAGGCCGATCCGGCGGTGGCCGAGGCCAGCCAGGTGGTCGATGGCGAGCCCGGCGCCCTGCGCCACGTCCATCACGACCGTGGGCAGCCCGGTGATCTGGCGGTTGACGACCACCAGCGGCACCTCGCGGCTGAGCAGCTCGATCAGGCTGTTGCTCATCCGCGGGCTGCACAGCAGGATGCCGTCGACCTGCTTGGCCAGGGCCCGGACCAGGTCCTCCTCGACCGCGGCGTCCTCGTTCGAGTCCGCGACGAAGATGTGGTAGTCGCGCTGCCGGGCCTGGCTCTCGGCGGCCTTGATCAGCGGCGGGAAGAAGGGGTTGGCGATGTCGGCCACGATCAGCCCGACGTTGTAGGTGCGGCCGGTGATCAGCGCCCGGGCCGCCCGGTTGGGCCGGTAGCCGAGCTGCTCGGCACAGGCCAGCACCCGGGTACGGGTGTCCGGGTTGACCAGGTGCGGCGCCGAGAACGTGCGGGAGACCGTGGAGATGTGGACTCCGGACTCCCGTGCGACGTCGCGAATCGTGGCTGGCACGCCGGCCCTTCCTTCGATCGATGGTGGCCTGTGTTCGGGGTCACTCTGGGGGCCAATTAATGCAAACGGTTGTAGCTGTGTCAACGGCCTTTTGTTGCAGGTTCATGTCGGCTGTCCGCATCGCATGCGCACATCAGGCCCGCAAAATCCCATAAAAATGGACGAAGTAGTACCGAATTCTTGACGGCAGACCATCGACGTGTTTAGTTCTGCTGCAAACGTTTGCAGAGAGGAACCGCGGTGAACGAACGACGGCGCTACGCGTTGGTCGGTACCGGGGCCCGGGCCGAGATGTTCCTGCGGGCCCTGGCCGTCGACCACGCCGGTACGGCGGAACTGGTCGGGCTCGCCGACGTCAACCCGAGCCGGATGGCGGCGCACAACCGCTGGCTCACCGGCCTCGGGGTGCCGCCGGTGCCCACCTACCCGGCGGCCGAATTCACGACCATGCTGGCCGCGGAGCGGGTCGACGAGGTGCTGGTCACCAGCGTCGACCGGACACATGCCGACTACGTGGTGGCCGCCCTGGAGGCCGGCTGCGACGTCATCACCGAGAAGCCGATGACCGTCGACGCCGCGGGCTGCCGGCGCATCCTCGACGCGGTCGAGCGCACCGGCAAGCGGGTGCAGGTCGCGTTCAACTACCGGTTCAACCCGCTGCACGAGGCGGTCCGGGAGGTGCTGGCGAGCGGCGAGATCGGCGAGATCGGCTCGGTGCACTTCGAGTGGCTGCTCGACGTCCGGCACGGCGCCGACTACTTCCGGCGCTGGCACCGCGACAAGGCCAACTCCGGCGGCCTGCTCGTGCACAAGTCCGGACACCACTTCGACCTGGTCAACTGGTGGCTCGGCGCCGAGCCGGCGCAGGTGTACGCGTCCGGCCGGCTCTTCTTCTACGGCGAGAACGGCCGGCGCCACGGCTACGCCCGCGACTACCCGCGCGCACACGGCGAGCCGGCGGCCGAGGGTGACCCGTTCGCCCTGCGCCTGGGCGACAACCCGCGGCTGCGCGAGCTCTACCTCGACGCCGAGGCCGACGACGGCTACCAGCGGGACCAGAACGTCTTCGCCCCGGGTGTGACGATCGAGGACGACATGGCGGTGCTGGTGCGGTACGACACCGGCGCCACGATGACATACCACCTGACCGCCTACGCGCCCTGGGAGGGCTACCGGCTGATGGTCAACGGCAGCCGGGGCCGGCTCGAACTGGAGGTGGTCGAGAGCGACCACGTCAGTCCCTCGGGCGCGAGCGAGGTCAAGGGCGCCGCGATCCACGGGGTGGCCGAGGCCGAGGAGCAGGGCCGCTCCACGCTGACGGTCCGGCCGTTCTGGGCCCCGCCGCGCGCGGTGCCGCTGCCCGCGGCGTACTCGCGCAGCGGCCACGGCGGCGCGGACACCCGGATGACCGACGTGCTCTTCGGCGCCGCGAAGGACCCCCTCGACCGCTCCGCCACCGCCCGCGACGGCGCGCTCGCCCTGCTCACCGGCCTCGCCGCCAACCGGTCCATCGAGACCGGGTCACCGGTGCGCGTCGCCGACCTGCTCGACCTCCACTGAGCCGAACCTGCCCCGATAGAGGTATCCATGTCCGACCTGTTGTTTGCGGCCGAACCCCGGCAGCGCGACATCGCCCGTGAGCTCTACGCGCTCGTCCGGGACCTGCCACTGATCTCGCCGCACGGCCACGTCGACCCCGGCCTGCTCGCCGACGACGAGCCGTTCCCGGACCCGGCGCGGCTGATCATCGTCCCCGACCACTACGTCACCCGGATGCTGCTCAGCCAGGGCATCCCGCTCGCCCGGCTCGGCGTGCCGAGCCGCACCGACGCCCCGGTGGAGACCGACCCGCGGACGATCTGGCGGCTGCTCGCGCAGAACTGGCACCTGTTCCGCGGCACCCCGTCGCGGCTCTGGCTGGAACGCACGTTCGCGAACGTCTTCGGGGTCACCACCCGGTTCGGGCCGGAGACCGGCGACGCCGTCTACGACGAGATAGCCGCGCGGCTAGCCGAGCCCGCGTTCCGGCCCCGGGCGCTGTTCGAGCGGTTCGGCATCGAGGTGCTGGCCACCACCGAGTCGCCGCTGGACGAGCTGACCCGGCACGCGAAGCTCGAAGCCGACGGCTGGGGCGGCCCGGGCGGCCGGGTGATCACCACCTTCCGCCCGGACGACGTGGTGGACATGGAGTTCGAGGGCTGGGCCGGCCGGATCGCCCGGCTCGGCGAGCTGACCGGCGAGGACACCACCACCTACCGCGGCTACCTGGCCGCGATGTGGTCGCGGCGGCAGGCGTTCAAGGCCGCCGGCGCGACGTCCTCCGACCACGGGCACCCGACCGCCCGTACCGTGCAGCTCACCACCGCCGAGGCCGCCCGCCTGTACGAGCGCGGCCTGCGCGGCGGGGCCTCGGCGGCCGACGCCGAGGAGTTCCGCTCGCACATGCTGGTGGAGTTCGCCCGGATGTCGATCGAGGACGGGCTGGTCATGCAGCTGCATCCCGGCGCCGTGCGCAACCACAACAAGAGCCTGCACACCGTGCACGGGCGTGACGTCGGCGGCGACATCCCGCAGGCGACGGACTTCGTGCACGCCCTGGCGCCGCTGCTCGACGCGTACGGCAACGACCCCCGGCTGCGGGTGGTGCTCTTCACCCTGGACGAGGACACCTTCACCCGCGAGCTGGCCCCGCTGGCCGGCGGCTACGCCGCGCTCTACCTCGGCGCGCCGTGGTGGTTCCTGGACTCGCCCGACGGGCTGCGCCGGTTCCGCGACGCGGTCACCGAGACCGCCGGCTTCTACAACACCGCCGGCTTCACCGACGACACCCGGGCCTTCTGCTCGATCCCGGTACGGCACGAGGTGGCCCGGCGGTCCGACGCGGCGTACCTGGCCCGGCTGGTCGCCGAGGAGCGCCTGCCGCTCGACGAGGCCGCCGAGACCATCGCCGACCTGGCCTACCACCTGCCGAAGAAGGTGTTCCGGCTGTGACCAGGATCGTCGCGGTCGACGTGCACGACGTGCGGTTCCCGACCGCGGCGAGTGGCGACGGCTCCGACGCGATCAACCGCGGCGACTACTCGGCCACGTACGTGGAGCTGCGCACCGACGGGCCGCACGTCGGCGCCGGCTTCGCCTTCACCAACGGCCGGGGCAACGAGGTGACCTGCGCCGCCGTGCGCGCCCTGAGCGACCAGGTGATCGGGCGGACGCTGATCGGACTGGCCGAGGACCCGGCCGGGTGGGCCCGGACCCTGACCGCGGACCCGCAGCTGCGCTGGCTCGGCCCGGAGAAGGGCGTCATCGCCATGGCGGCCGGTGCCCTGATCAACGCGGTGTGGGACCTGCGGGCCAAGGCCGCCGGCGTGCCGCTGTGGCAACTGCTCGCGGAGATGTCCACCGACGAGCTCGTCGCCTGCGTCGACTTCCACCACATCAGCGACGTGCTCACCCCCGCCGAGGCGAGGGAGATCCTCGACCGGGGCCGCCTCGGCATGGCGGACCGCCTCGCCGTGCTGGCCGCCGACGGCTTCCCCGCCTACACGACCTCGGTCGGCTGGCTGGGCTACCCCGACGACAAGGTGCGCAGCCTGGCCCGGGAGGCATACGCCCAGGGCTGGCGGGCGATGAAGATGAAGGTCGGCGGCGACCTCGACGACGACCTCCGGCGGGCCCGGATCATCCGCGAGGTGCTCGGCCCGCACGGGTGGCTGATGATGGACGCCAACCAGGTCTGGGACGTGGACGAGGCGATCGCCGCGATGAGGCGGCTCATCGAGGTGGACCCGTACTGGATCGAGGAACCGACGCACCCCGACGACGTGCTCGGCCATGCCCGGATCCGGCGCGTGATCAACCGGCTCCCCGGCGCGAGATGCCGGGTGGCGACCGGTGAGGTCGCCGCCAACCGGGTCATCTTCAAGCAGCTGCTGCAGGCCGAGGCGATCGGGGTCATGCAGGTCGACGCCTGCCGGGTCGCCGGCGTCAACGAGGTCCTGGCGGAACTGCTGCTGGCGGCCAAGTTCCGGATGCCGGTCTGCCCGCACGCGGGCGGCGTCGGGCTCGGCGAGCTGGTCCAGCACCTGGCGATCTTCGACTACCTGCGGGTGGGCGCGGCCCTGGATGGAAGGATGATCGAGTACGTGGACCACCTGCACGAGCACTTCGAGGATCCGGTACGCGTGCGCGGCGGCCATTACCTGGTGCCTGACCAGCCCGGCTACAGCGCCACCATGCGCCCGGCGTCCATCGCCGAGTTCGCCTTCCCCGACGGCCCGGCATGGCGCTGACCACTACGCCGCTGCTCGGGCTCGCCGCCCTGGGCCGGCTCCCCGAGCAGTGCCGTCCGCTGATCCGCCCCGGTGACGTCGCGGCCGGCATCGTGCACATCGGACTCGGCGCCTTCCACCGGGCGCACCAGGCCGTCTACACCGAGGAGGCGATCGCCGCCGCCGGCGGCGACTGGGGCATCGTCGGCGTGGCGCCCCGGTCCGCGTCGATCATCGCCGACCTGGCCGCCCAGGACCGGCTGTTCAGCGTGACCACGATGTCCGGCGCGAGCGCCGGCACCCGGGTGGTCGGCGCGCTGGCCGGGCTCCGGCATGCCGCCGCCGACCCGGGTGCCGTGGTGGCGTTGCTGGCCGACCCGGCCGTCCGGGTGGTGACGCTGACGGTGACCGAGAAGGGCTACCGGCTCGATCCGGCGACCGGCCGGCTCGCCGTCGACGCCGAGCTGCTGGCCGACCTGACCACCGCCCGCCCGCCGGCCACCGTCCCCGGCCTGCTGGTCCGCGGTCTGCTCGCCCGCTACCGCGCCGATTCCGGCCCGCTCGCGGTGGTGAGCTGCGACAACCTGCCCTCGAACGGGCGCCGGCTGCACGGCCTGGTGGACCAGGCCCGGGTGCTGGTGCCCGGGGCCACCGGGGCCTTCGGCGACTGGCTGCGCGACAGCGTCACCTTCCCCGGCACCATGGTCGACCGCATCGTGCCGGCGAGCACGCCGGAGAGCCTGGCGCGGGCGGCGTCCGCGCTCGGCGCGCGGGACCTGTCCGGGGTGCACGGTGAGCCGTACCGGCATTGGGTGATCGAGGACCGCTTCCCCGGCGGGCGGCCCGCCTGGGAGCTCGCCGGCGCGGTGCTGACCGGCGACGCCGGCCCCTGGGAACGGCTGAAGCTGCGCACGCTCAACGGCGTGCACTCGGCGATCGCCTATCTCGGGGCGGTGGCCGGGCGCGAGACCATCGCGGCGGCGCTGGAGATTCCCGGGATGCGCGCGGCGATGGCCCGCTTCGTCGCCGAGGACGTGGCCGGCAGCCTGCGGCCGCCCCCCGGCGTCTCGGTGGTCGGCTACGGTGACTTGGTGCTCGACCGCTTCGCCGACCCGGCCATCGCGCACCGCACCCGGCAGGTGGCGATGGACGGCACGCAGAAGCTGCCGCAGCGGGTGCTGCACACCATTGTGGACCGGCGCGCGGCCGGCGCGTCGCCGCGCTGGGCGGCGCTCGTGGTCGCGGCCTGGATGCGGTATGCGCAGGGCGTCGCGGACGACGGCCGGGTGCTGCCGCTCGACGACCCGCTGGCGGGCGAGATCCGCGAGCGCCTGGCAGCGGCGGGCCCGGCCCCGGCGCGCGTGGCCGAGGCGCTGTTCGGCCTCGACGCGGTGTTCCCGGCCGCGCTGGCCGCCGACGACACGGTCCGGGCGCTGGTCGTCGACTGGCTGACCGAACTGGACAGACACGGCGTCGAGGCGACCCTGGCGGGTGCGGCATGACGGCGGCGGCCGGGCGCGGCCGGCGAGACTTCGGGTGGTGCGGCATGACGGCGGCGGCCGGGCGCGGCCGGCGAGACTTCGGACGGTGTGGCGGGTCGGTGGCGGTTGGGCGCGGCCGGCGAGACTTCGGGGGTGTGGCATGACGGCGAGGGTGGCACTGATCGGCGCGAACGGGCACGGCCGGTCGCACCGGCGGCGGATCGCCGAGCTGGAGCGCGCGGGGCCGGTGCGCCTGGTGGCGCTGGCCGACGTACAGCCGATCGACCCGGACCCGCCGGTCCCGCCCGGTGCGGCGGTCTTCACCGACTACCGCGAGTTGCTCGCGCTGGCCGCCCCCGACGTGGTGGTGATCTGCACGCCGCCGCACACGCACCTGCGGATCGCCCTGGACGCCCTGGCGGCCGGCTGCGACGTGCTGCTGGAGAAGCCGCCGGTGCCGACGCTCGCGGAGCACGCGACGCTGCAGGCGGCGGTGCTCTCCTCGGGCCGGGCCTGCCAGGTCGGCTTCCAGGCGCTCGGCTCGCTGGCGGCGCGGACCCTGTTCGAGGCGGTGAGCGCCGGCCGGCTCGGCCCGCTCGACAGCGTGGCGACGGTCGCGTCCTGGCGGCGCGACGACGCCTACTATGCCCGCGCGCCGTGGTCGGGCCGGCGGCTCGTCGACGGCCGGCCGGTGCTGGACGGGGCGCTGGTCAACCCGCTGGCGCACGCGGTGATGCAGAGCCTCGCGGTGGCCGAGGTGGCCGGCGCGGGGGAGCCGGTGCTGCTGGAGGCCGAGCGGTACCGCACCCGCGACATCGAGGTGGACGACACGGCGTTCGCCCGGATCACCTTCGCGGGCGGGCTGCGGATGATGGCGGCCGTGACGCTGGCCGGGGAGGACTTCATCGCGGGCGAGGTGATCGTGACCGGATCCGCGGGGCGGGGAGTGCTCGAATACCCGACCGACAAGCTGGACCTGCCCGGGATCGCCGGCCCGCCGGGCCGCGTCGATCTGCTGGAGAACCTGGTGGCGCACCGGCGCGACCGGACGGTCGCGCTGGTCGTGCCGCTGGCCCGGACGGCCGGCTTCACGGCCGTGGTGCAGGCCCTGACCGGGCCGGGCGCGGCCCCGCCGGCGCTGATCGACGAGCCGTTCGTGGAGCCGGTGGGTGCGGGGCCGGAGCGGGTACAGGTGATTCCGGGCATCAACGCCGTGCTGCGCGAGGCGGCCGAGACGCTGAAGCTGCCGTCGGAGTCGGGGGTGGCGTGGGCAGTGCCGGCGCGACCGGTGCGGGTGCCGACCGCCTGACGGCGGCTCTCCACGTCGAGAGGGGAGGGATGGCTGTGGATCAGCCAGAGTTCAACAGATTCAGGATCCGCGGTGGCCTGGATGATGATCACCGCGGCCGCGTGACGCTGACCCGGATCGGCGGCGCCCTCGACACCCTGGACATCGGGTATCTGGCCGACGGCGCGGGCAACCTGCTGGCGGTCTGGGAGCGGCACGCGATGCTGTTCACCGTGGAGGGGCCGGAGGACGAGATCCTGGTCATGCGGGCCCGATCGCACGCGGCGGTGCCCGCTGAGTGGGCGGACCGGGCCTATCGGACGGTCAACGAGTGGAACCACTCCCGCAGGTTCTGCAAGGCCTACGTCGGCGATCCCACGCAGGGCGGGCAGCTTCCCCTCTACGGGGAGCTGCAGGTGCCGCTGGCAGCCGGCGTCCACGAGGCGCTCCTGGTCGAGTTGCTGGACTGCGGGGCCGCGATAGCCACCTCCTTCGTGGACTGGCTGCACGGCGAGGGGGGTCTGCTGTAGCGGTCCATTCCGTAAAGGAGTGCCGACCCGGATACTGACGGTAGTCAGTGCGTGGCGGCGCCGGAGGCGGGTGGATCGATGGAACGTGCGTGGCGGACGGTGCTGGGCCTGCTGGTCGTCGTCGCGGCTCCCCTGATCGCCGTCTGGAGCAGCCTCCTCAAGGAACGGCCGGGCCTGGCCCTGCTGCTGGCGTTCGCCTGGCTGGCCGTCGTCGTGGCCTGCTGGTTGTTCTGGAAGGTGGCGGCCGAGTCCGTCAACCGCTACCTCGGCGTGTGGGCGACGTCCTTCGACCGGTTCATGGATCAGCACCTGTCCCGGTACGGCAAGGTGTACGGCCAGTGGGTGATGGACTCCCGCCGGTTCCTGGACGCCAAGGGCCTCGCCACGGTGGGGACGTTCAGCCCGGAGATGGACGAGGTCTTCGTCGACGTCGGGCTCACCGCCCGGGCTCCCCGCCAGGTGCCGCCGGACCTGCTCGGCACCACCCCGGTCGACACCGGCCGCCGGCGGTCCATCTGGGACTTCCTGCACCAGGACGCCCCCGTCGTGCTCGCGGCGATCGGCGCGCCGGGCAGCGGAAAGACGACCCTGCTCAACCACGTGGCCCGGCTCACCGCGCGCACCGCCCCGGAGCGCCGCCGGCCCATCCCCGTTCTCCTGCAGCTGCGTGATCACGCCAAGGCTGTCGCAGCCGATGCGGGGATCTCGCTGCCCGAGCTGATCCGCCAGGCGCTTCCCCGCCTCGCGGTCGCCGAGCCGGCGGGCTGGTGGGAGAGCAGGCTCACCCGCGGCAAGTGTGTCGTGCTGCTGGACGGCCTGGACGAGGTGGCGAACGCGGCCCAGCGCCACGACATCGTGGCCTGGGTCAATCAGCAGATCGCCGTCTACCCCCGCAACGACTTCGTCGTGACGTCCCGTCCGCACGGATACCGGGACGCGTTCGTGGAGTCGGCGACCACCCTGCAGGTCCTGTCCTTCACGCCGGACCAGGTGCGCCGCTTTCTGCACGGCTGGTACCTGGCGGTCGAGCGCCGGGCGACGGGCACCACCGGCCGCGAGGTGGAGATGCTCGCGCGGGAGGCCGCCGACGATCTGCTCGACCGGCTGGCCGCCTCGCCCGCCCTGTACGACCTGACGATCAACCCGCTGCTGCTGACGATGATCGCCAACGTGCACCGGTTCCGGCGGTCCCTGCCGAACAGCCGCGCCGACCTCTACGGCGAGGTGTGCCAGGTGATGCTCTGGCGGCGTCAGGAGGCCAAGCGGCTGGACCTGAATCTGCCCGGGGCCAGCAAGGAGCGGCTGCTCGCGTGGCTGGCGTACGAGATGATGCGGTCCGGCACCCGCGACATGAGCCGCAGGCAGCTGATGGACGGCATCGGGCCTCGCCTCAAGCGGGTCTCCGCGGAGGTCACCCCGGAGGAGTTCATCAACGACGTCGGCTCGAACGGCCTGCTCGTCGAACGGGAACGCGAACTCTATGCCTTCGCCCACCTGACCTTTCAGGAATATCTGGCCGCCCGCTACCTGCAGGAGCACGGCCTGGAGCGGGTGCTGATCGAGGCGGTGGACGACCCCTGGTGGCGGGAGACGACGCTGCTGTACCTGGCCGGTGCCGACGCCGATCCGATCGTCGGAGCCGCGCTGCGATCGGGCACGCCGACCGCGCTGTCGCTCGCCTTCGAGTGTGCCGAGATCGGCGCCGAACTCGCACCCGAGCTCCGGCAGCGCCTCGCCGAGGTGCTGGCGGAGGGATTCGACCAGACGGCGAGCGTGGAGAGCCGGCGACTGGTGGCGGGCGTGCTGGCCAGCCGGTACCTGCGCCGGCTGGTGCCGACGCCGGCCGGCGCGCGGGTATGCCCCGATCCGATCACCGCCGACCTCTACTGGCTGTTTCGGAAGGACACCGGCACGCCACCACCGGACGGCCGCCCGTCGAGCAGGAGGAACTCGCCCGTCCGCGGCGTATGGAGCAGCGACGCGACCGCGTTCGTCCGCTGGATCAACGCCTTGACCAGTGCGAACGGAAACGGCGCCCACCAGGGCGCCGGAATCCTCTATCGGCTTCCCGCCTCGGACGAGCTCGACGTCCTGGCGACCGCCGCCGGCCCGGCCGCGCAGATCCTGCAGTCCCGGGCCAAGCGGGTCTGGAACATGGCGACGGGTGCCGGCACGCCGTCCGTCTGGACGCCGGCCGGGGAGCCACCCGCGAACGTCGTCCCGGCCGATGAGCTCCTCACCGCCGTGGTAGCCGACCTCCGCGGGTCGGGCGTGCTGGCTCAGCTGATGACCGTGACCGCGATCGAGACCGCCGGCCGGCTGGCTCTCACCGGCGCCCCGATCCGCGCCGCGGCCGAGGAACTGGCCCGCGGCATGATGGCGATCCGCTCGGGCCGCGACGCCGGCGGCCTCGAGAACTCGACGGCCCTGGAAGATCTGCGGGGCCACCTCGCCCGGGCGGGCGAGGCTGCCACCCTGCTCAGCCGGGCGCTGGGCGGGCTGCACCGGGCCGGCCCCGAGATCACCGAGCCGATCGAACAGATCCTCGCCCGGCACCCGATCGCGCGCGCCGTGGAACACCTCGAGAAGGCGGCCTCGCTGGGCCGCGACGTCGCCATCGCCCAGGAGTGGAACCGGGACCTGGGGGTGGACAGTGCCCTGCCCGACGCCCGGGCGATTCGCGACCGGGTGCGCCGGTCCCGCCGGCGGCTCAGCGAGCTCGCCGGTGCCGGGCCGGACCCGGCGGCGGCGCGGTCGCCGCTGGAGCAGCGGCTCGGCATGGACGTCGAGCCGCTCACGTTCGTCCGCGAGCACCGCGCCGGCCCGCCGTCGAACGCCGCGCTGGGCATTTGCCTGCGCTTGGCGACCTCGGCCGTGCTGAAGCATCAGGTGCCGGAGGCCGACCGGGACGCGGTGACGCGGTTCGGCGTCGTCCTGCTGCACTTCTCCGCCGCTACCACGCCGGAGCCCATCCCCGTGGACCTCGGCAGACTGGCGGAGACGGTGCGGCAGCTACCGGACAGCGTGGTCCGTGGCTTCTCCTCACCGACCTGGGCGACCGCTGTCCTGCGGATGCTGCTCCAGGCCACCGCGCCGGTCATCGGGCGCCAGGAACCGATGACCGAGACCGCCGCCGCCATCCGGGTGCCGGCGCTGATTCTGGCCGCCGAGGCAGCGCACGCCAGGCAGGACGCGCTGGCGGCCGAGCTGCGCCACCTGGCCGCGGCCACCTGCCTGATGCGGCGCCGCACCGCGGATCCGGGCCTGTTGGAAAGCCTCATCCTGGCCACCGCCTGAACCGGGGTCGGGTGCCGTCCCGCCCGCCGGGGGCGATCGGGCAGCATGGTGTTCGTGGATATTCGGGGACCCGCGCATTACCTCTGGTGGCTCAGTGGACAGTTGAAGGGGCGGGTGCTGCTGGGCGCGATGTTCGGCTCGCTCTGGTTCGCCAGCCTGGCCTTCATGCCGTACCTGCTGTCTCAGGCCATCGACCGGGGCCTCGGCCCGCGCCGGCCGGCGGTGCTGCTCGCCTGGACGGCGGTGGTCCTGCTGGCCGGGGTGGCGAGCGCGGGACTGGGCATCATGCGGCACCGTTCCATGACCAAGCTGCGGCTGGCCGCCGCGCTGCGCACCGCCGACGCGGTGATGACGCACGCGACCCGGCTCGGCGCCGCGCTGCCCCGCCGGGTCACGTCCGGCGAGGTGGTCACCATCGGCATCTCCGACGTGTGGACCATCGGGCGGGCGATGAACGTGGGCGGCATCGGTGCGGCCAGCGTCTTCGCGTACGCGGTGGTGGCCGTCCTGCTGTTCCGCACGTCGCCGCTGCTCGCCGTCGTGGTCCTGGCCGGCGTGCCGGTCCTCGGCCTGGCGGTGGGCCCGTTGCTGATCCGGGTGCAGGCGGCCGGCGCGCGCTACCGCAAGCGCCAGGGCGGCCTCGCCGCCCAGCTCGTCGACGTGATCGACGGGCTGCGGATCCTCAACGGCCTGGGTGGCAAGGCGGGCCACCTGGCGCGCTACACCCGCAACTCCGCCGAGCTGCGCGAGCTGGGCTACCGGGTGGGCCGGGTCAGCAGCTGGGTCGGCGCGCTCGGCGACGGCGTGCCCGGCATCTTCCTCGCGGTGGTGATCTGGCTGGCGGCGCGGCAGGCGGCCGCGGGCGAGCTCACAGCCGGCGAGCTGATCGCGGTGTACGGCTACACGGCCATGCTGGTCATCCCCGTGAGCGTCATGATCTTCTGCGGGTTCGACCTCACCCGCGGGCTGGTGGCGGCCCGGCACGTGGTCACCTTCCTGCGCCTGCCCCCGGACGACGCCGAGGGCGACCCGGCACCGGCCGGCCCCGCGGTCCTGCACGACCCGGCGTCCGGGGTGTCGGCCGAGCCGGGCCGGCTCACCGCGCTCGCCGGGGCCCAGCCGGCCGACGCGGCCGCCGTGCTCGAACGGCTGGGCCGGTACGGCCCGACCGACGCGACCTGGGGCGGCGTGCGGCTCGACGGCATCGCCCGGGACGCCGTCCGGGAGCGGATCCTGCTCGCCGAGCACGAGGCCGACCTGTTCGCCGACCCGCTCCGCGAGGTCGTCGCCGGCCGCGGCACCCCGCGGGACGAGCGGTTCCGCGCGGCGATCGAGGCGGCGGCGGCCCACGACGTCGGCGACGCGGATCACCCGGTGGAATGGGCCGGCCGGAACCTCTCCGGCGGCCAGCGGCAGCGCGTCCGGCTGGCCCGGGCGCTCTACCAGCAGCCGGAGATGCTGCTCGCCGCCGAGCCCACCTCGGCGGTGGACGCGCACACCGAGGCGGCGATCGCCGGGCGGCTCGGCGCGGCCCGCGCGGGCCGCGGCACGGTCCTGGCCACCACGTCACCGGCGCTGCTCGACCGCGCCGACGTGGTGCACTACCTGGTCGACGGGCGGGTCGCGGCCACCGGATCGCACCGGGAGTTGCTCCGCGCCGTCCCGGGCTACGAACGTCTGGTCGCCCGGGTGTTCGGCGAGGACGAGGCGTGAGCTCGCTGTCAGCTCCGCGCCCGGCGACGGTGGCGGCGTGAGCGCCGCGCTGCCGATCGCGGACCGGCGGCTGGTGCTCCGGGCCGCCCTGCGGCTGCTGGCCGCCGACCGCCGCACCGTCGTGGTCATGGTGGCCTTCAACGCCCTCGCCGCGCTGGCCGGCCTGGGCGGTCCGTGGCTGCTCGGCCGGATCATCGACACGGTCACCGGCGGGCACGGCGCCGGCCAGGTGGACCGGCTGGCCGTGGCCGTGCTGGCCTGCGCCGTCGCCCAGCTGCTGCTTTCCCGGTACGCCCTGGCGATCGGCTACCGCTTCGGCGAACGCACCGCCGCCCGGATCCGCGAGGACTTCCTGCGACGGTCGCTGGACCTGCCCGCCGCGGTGGTCGAGCGGGTGCCGGCCGGCGACCTGACCGCCCGCGGTACGACCGATGTGGACGCGGTCGCGACAACCCTGCGCGACGTGCTGCCGGAGATGTTCATCGCGGCTGTGCAGCTGCTGCTGATCATCGGCGCGGTGGTGGTGCTGAATCCCCCGCTCGGTGCGGCGGGCGTGCTCGGCTTCTCCGGCGTCTGGTTCGTCACCCGGTGGTACCTGCGCCGGGCACCGGCGGCGTACCTGTGCGAGGGGGCGGCCAACTCGGTGATGGCCGACGAGCTGTCGGCGACGACGGCGGGCGCCCGTACCATCGAGGCCTTTGACCTGCGCGCGCGCCGCCTGGCCAAGGGCCACGCGGCGATCGCCGAGACCCGCCGCACCCGGATGGCCACCCTGGGCCTGCGGACGGTCTTCTTCCCGCTGGTGGAGATCTCGTACGTGCTGCCGGTGGTGCTGGTGCTCCTGCTCGGCGGCCGGCTCTACTTCACCGGGGCGGTCACCCTCGGCACGGTCGCCGCGGCGGTGCTCTACCTGCGGCAGCTGGTCGGGCCCCTCGACAGCATCATGCTCTGGATCGAGCAGCTGCAGAGCAGCGGAGCCTCGTTCGCCCGCGTCGAGGGACTGGCCGCGGTGCCGGTGGACCAGACCCGCCCGGTGCGGGCGCCCGACGGCGACCGGATCGAGGTGCGCGGGGTGCGCTACGCCTACGAGTCCGGGCCGGACGTCCTGCACGACGTGGAACTGACCGTCCGGCCGGGGGAGCGGCTCGCCGTCGTGGGCCTCTCCGGCGCCGGCAAGTCCACCCTCGCCCGGCTGATCGCCGGGGTGGACCGCCCCGGCGCCGGATCGGTGACCGTGGGCGGGGTGCCCATCGCCGACCTGCCGCCGGACGAACTGCGCCGGCAGGTGGTGCTGGTGACGCAGGAACACCACGTCTTCCGCGAGTCGCTGCGGGAGAACCTCATGGTGGCGGCGCCGGACGAGGTGCTGCGGCGGGCGCTGAAGACCGTCGGCGCCGACTGGGCCGACGACCTCGACGCGGACCTCGGCGAGAATCCGCCGGACGGCGGCCAGGCCCAGCAGCTCGCGCTGGCCCGGGTGATGCTCGCCGACCCGCACACCGTGATCCTCGACGAGGCCACCGCACTCCTGGACCCCACCACCGCCCGCAGCGCGGAACGCGCCCTGGCCGCGGTGCTGCACGACCGCACGGTCATCGCGATCGCGCACCGGCTGCAGACCTCGCACGACGCCGACCGGGTGGCGGTGATGGACGGCGGCCGGATCATCGAACTGGGCAGCCACGACGAGCTGCTCCGGGCCGCGGGGCCGTACGCGGCCCTGTGGCGCTCCTGGCACGGCACGTGATCCGGTCTGGCTAGGCTGCCGGCCATGACCCTCATCGTCCTTGACGCCATGGAGCTGGCTTCCGATCCGGAGCCGGCGGCCCGGTTCGCGGAGTCGGCCCACCGGATCGTGGCGGATCTGGTCAGCGGTGGTGCCGCGCTGGGCTGGGTCGAACCACCCTCGCGGGAGGAGGTGGCGGAACTCGTCGGCCACGTCGTCGCCGCGGCGCGGGCCGGGGACGCGGCCCTGCGCGCGGGCTACCTCGGCGGTCGGCTGGTCGGGTGGGGATACTGGCTCCGCTATGCCCGACCGACCCATCGGCCGCACGCCGACCTGGAGAAGCTCGCGGTAGATGCGGCTGTCCACGGTCGGGGCGTCGGTCGGGCGCTGACCGCCGCCTTGATCGCTGACGCCCGGGAGGCGGGTATCGAGGTGCTCACGTTGGACGCCCGGGGCGACAACACCAATGCCCTGCGGCTCTACCGGTCGCTGGGCTTCACCGAGTACGGCCGTCTGCCCGGCTTCGTCGCCGTCGGGGAGCGCCGCTACGACAAGGTCTGCTGTCTGCTGGACCTGCGCTGATCAGGCCTCGGTCCATAGCCGACCGGCTCCCAGTGTGTCAGTTCATCACTCGAACCGGTGACCTTCATGGAGGGCCGTCGTTCGGGGTGTAGCCGGAGTGAATCGTCGGCTCGGTGGGTTGTGGCGGGTGGCGTGGTGCAGCAGGGTGACGGGGTGTCGATTGCTCTTCAACGCGTAGTGGTCTTGGGTCCTTCGGCGACGGTCGGCCGTGCAGAGCCGGTCGGCCGGTGCGGTCGATGACGGATCGGTTGTTGATCGATCTGGCCGACGACGGCCAGGTCACCGTGTCGGTGCTCGGCGATGTCGCGGGTGGCCTACCGGAGCCCGCTGTGCCGTTTCCGCTGGCCTGGTCGTGGGAGGTCGCTGATGCGGAGGAGTTGCGCTGGTATCTGGAGGATTATCTGCGGGCCCCGTATGGGGTGTATCAGGATCGTGGTGAGCGGACAGCGCAACAGCTGACGGAGTGGGGTCGGGCCGCGTTCACGGCGGTGTTCGACGGCTCTCGCGCAGCCCGGGACGCCTACGTGCGACTGCGTGATCGAAACGGCACTGTCGAAGTCGTGGTGCGTTCGGCGGCGGCGCGACTGCTGGGCCTGCCGTGGGAACTACTGACCGATCCAGCTCGGCCGACACCCCTGGCTCTGGATGGGGTGCGGATCCGGCGGGCGCTACCTACTGCGGATCTGGCGGGCACGTTCACCGTCGGTGGTGAGCGGTTGCGGGTGTTGATGGTGATCTCGCGGCCGGCTGGTGACCGTGACGTGGGGTATCGGATGGTGGCCCGGCCGCTGATGCACCGCCTGGAGGCGGTTCGCGGTGACGTCGACCTTGTCGTGTTGCGTCCACCGACGTTGGACCGGTTGCGGGAGGTGCTGGCTGAGGCGCGGGCGGCCGGGCAGGCGTTTCAGGTGGTGCACTTCGATGGTCACGGTGCGTTCACCGACCGCCGCACCCCGGTGGCCTCGGGTGTGCCGGTGACGTTGCAGGGGTCGGCGTCGCAGGGGGTGCTGGTGTTCGAGAAGCCTGGTGGTGGTGCGGATCGGGTGCCCGCTGACCGGGTGGCGGCGGTGCTGGCTGAGGCGCGGGTGCCGGTGGTGGTCCTGAATGCTTGCCAGTCCGGGGCGTTGGGCCGTGATGTTGAGGCGGCGGTCGCGACACGGCTGTTGCAGCAGGGCGCTGCCGCCGTGGTCGCGATGGCGTTCAGTGTGTATGCGGTGGCGGCGGCGGAGTTCATGACGGCGTTCTACGAGCGGTTGTTCGCCGGTGGGCAGGTCGCTGACGCGGTGAGCTCTGGTCGGTCGCGGTTGGCTGAGCGCAATACCCGGCCCAGCCCGAAGGGGTTGTTGCCGTTGCAGGACTGGCTCGTCCCGGTGCTGTATGCGCGTCAGGATGTCAGCTTCCCTCACCTGCACCGCCTGCCCGCTACCACCACAGCGTCTTTGGGGCAGATCCTTGACGATGTCCGCCAGCAGCCCGACACCGGCCAGCAAGGCGATCCGCTGGCCGCTATCGGGGGGTTCGTGGGCCGGGATGGGCTTTTCTACGACCTCGAAGTCGCCACCCGCCTCCAGAAGATTGTGCTCCTGCATGGTCCGGGTGGGACCGGTAAGACCGAGCTGGTCAAGGCGTTCGGGCGGTGGTGGCGCGACACCGGCGGGGTCGACAACCCGGACTGGGTCATCTGGCATTCCTTCGAGCCGGGTGTGGCCTCCTTCGGCCTTCCCGGCGTCCTCGCCGCCATCGGGCTGCAGGTGTTCGGCCCACCGTTCGCCCAGCTCGACGAGACCGAGCGGCGGGGCGCGGTGTTGCGTTTGATGGCCGAGTACCGGTTGTTGCTGATCTGGGACAACTTCGAGTCCGTGCACTCCATGCCCGACCGAACCGGCGCCACCCCACCGCTGGACGAGACCGGGCGCCGGCAGATGACCGAGTTCCTGGCCGCTGCCGCGACCGGGGCGAGCGCGATTCTGATCACCAGCCGCAGCACGGAGAAATGGCTGGGTGACATCCGCCGGATTGAGGTCACCGGGCTGGGTCGGGAGGAGGCCGATGAATACACCGATGCCCTGCTCGAGCCCTATCCACGGGCGACCGCACGTCGTCGTGAGGCGGCGTTCGCCGATCTCATGACCTGGCTGGCCGGGCACCCGCTGAGCATGCGCCTGGTTCTGCCGCACCTGGACACCACCGACCCCGCCACCATCCTGGCCGAGCTGCGGGCCACCGGCGGGCACCTGCTCGGCGATGACAGCCAGGGCCGGATGGCGTCGTTGGCCGGCAGCATCGCCTACTCCTACCAACACCTCACCGCCGACGAACAACAGGCCTTTGTGGTGCTGGGCCTGTTCCACGGCGCCGCCGACGCCGACGTCCTCGGCCACCTCTCCACCGTGGCCACCACCCCGGACCAGTTCCGAAGCCGCAGTGCCGCAGACTGGGTCGCGCTGTTGGATCGGGCCACCGACCTCGGACTGGTCACCTCCCTCGGCGCCGGCATGTACACCATCCACCCGGCCCTACCGGCCTACCTCGCCACCCGGTGGCAACAGCAACAATCGGACTACCTCAAACATCGAGCCGCTACCGAGTCCGCCCTCCTGGACGCCTACGCCGCCTTCGCCGGATGGCTGTACCAGCAGATCACCGGCGGCGACGCCGGGCTCGCGTTCGCGGTCATCCGCGTGCAACGGCACACGTTGGGAGCGATGCTCGGCTACGCCCTGCACGCCGAACGCCACACCAACGCGGCGGCCATCGCCGAGGTGTTGACGAGTTACTGGAACACCCTAGGCCTGGATCAAGAGGCTCGCGGGTGGACCGACCGCGTCCAGCACGCCACCGAAGCCCCCGGCACCCCGCCGCCCCTGGACACCCCCGCCGGGCAGCTTTGGCTTCTCATGGTCGGCGCACACGCCAACCGCCAAGCCGCCGCGCACCAACTCGAGGCTGCCGAACGCACCTATCGCGACATCCTCGCCATGCTCAACGCCCAGCCCGACACCAACACGCGATTCAGCGACCTTGCCACCACCTATCACCAACTCGGCATCGTCGCCCAACGAGGAGGGGATCTCGACACCGCCGAACAGCAGTACCAGCAATCCCTCACCATCAAAGAACAACGCGGCGACCGACCCGGCGTAGCCGCCAGCTATCACCACCTCGGCTGGGTCGCCCAGCTGCGGGGGGACCTGGACACCGCCGAACAGCGGTACCAGCAATCCGTCGCCATCAGCGAACAACGCGGCGACCGAACCGGCATAGCCTTCAGCTATCACCACCTCGGCTGGGTCGCCCAGCTGCGGGGGGACCTGGACACCGCCGAACAGCGGTACCAGCAATCCCTCGCCATCAAAGAAGAACTCGGCAACCGACCCGGTATGGCCACCAGCTACCACCAACTTGGCAGGGTTGCCGAAGAGCGGGGGGACCTCGACTCGGCTGAGCAGTGGTACCAGCAATCCCTCGCCATCGCAGAGGAACTCGGTAATCGACCCGACATGACCATGAGCTACCACCAGCTCGGCGTGGTCGCCCAGCTGCGCGGGGATCTCGACTCGGCTGAGCAGTGGTACCAGCAATCCCTCGCCATCGCAGAGGAACTCGGTAATCGACCCGACATGGCCATCAGCTGCCACCAGCTCGGCACGGTTGCCCAGCTGCGCGGGGATCTCGACTCGGCTGAGCAGTGGTACCAGCAATCCCTCGCCATCGAGGTGGAACTTGGCAATCGACCCGGCATAGCCCTCACCTACGGGCAGCTCGGACTCCTCGCCGAAGCCCGCGGAACACCTGCGGCTGCCCTGGAATGGACCATTCGCTGCGTCACCCTGTTCCCGGAATTCCCCCACCCGGTCACCGGCTCCGCACCGCATCACCTCGCCCGGCTCACCGCCGACCTCGGCTGGAGCACCCTGCGCCAGGTGTGGCAGCAGGTCACCGGCCAGGAACCGCCCCCGGCGGTCATCGAGCACATCCGCACCCTCCAGAGCGAAGGACCCGCCACGTGACCGAACCCATCGCCACCGTCGCCCGCACTACCGCCCACCAGCTCACCGACCGCTACGGGCCGCACCTCGCCGGCGACGTCGAAGCCGCCCTGCACCAGACCGACGGACGACCCGAGCAGTACCTCGACCCGGTAGCGATCGGCGGCCTGATCGTCTCCGTCGCCACCCTGGCCTGGACGATCTACAAAGACCTCACCAAGACCACACCCGAACCCGCACCCCACGTCATCACCCGCACCATCCGCCTGCAACTCCCCGCCAGCACCGACATCAACCCCGCCGACCGCGACCGCATCATCGACGCCGTCGTCACCGAAACCCTCCACACCGCCCAGCAGACACCGAAGCAACCCGACACCAAAACCGAGCAAGAACAGCGTTAAGCGACTCGTCGGGATTGCCTCCCGCCGCTTGCGCCCCTGACGGTCTCTCCATGCGGGAACCATGTTCACTTCATGGGCACCCTCCCGCATATCGAGCACCACTTCCGCATTCTGAGCAGCCGGTCCCACACTCCGGCTCCCAACCTCGCAAACAGCCCATACCTCCGCCGTCCGACGAGACCTTGGGTCCGGAGCGCACCGCATCGCACCAAGATCTGAGCAGCCGCCCGGCCCCCGCCCGCGACAAGATCCACTGACCAGGCTGCCCGCGAACCAGACCCCCACCCGCCAAGATTTGAGCAGTTGCCCGGCAACGCCCAGGCGGTCCCCGAACCAGACACCCGCCCGCCCGCGACTCCATTCCGGACAGAGCCTCCGCACACGCGCTCAGATGCGGCCGCAGCAGCCAGCCCACCGCTCCGACCGGCACACCGCCTCCATGTCGCACCTGCCGCGGGAGGAGTCCTCGGTGCCAGCCTCGGCCGGTCAGGGTTGTCCCAGAAGACCTGCCCAGCAAGGCAGCGGCCCAGGAAGGGCCCGTGACGGCCGGGGGCCTCAGGGGACCGTGACGGCGCACATGGGGCTGAGGACGCGTAGCGATCACAAAAGTCCGCCGCGCGGCCGGTGGCCGGGTTCGCCCTCATCGAGGCCGACAGTTCGCCGGGCTGCCGGTGGCCGGGTTCGCCCTCATCGAGGCCGACAGTCCGCCGCGCTGCCGGTGGCAGCTTCGCCCTCATCGATGCCGACGCTGGCCCGAGGCGATCGACATCGCGTCCCTGACGCCCTGCGCTGTCGCGCGCGGCGGGTGGAGGTCTGGCCGGTCCAGGAGTGGCTGTCAGGCGGTGATCTGGTCGCGGGTCAGTTCGCCGTCGGCGACCAGCACGGTCAGGTTTCGTTCCAGTGGCGCTTCGGGCGTCACCACGACCGTCTTCTCGAAGGCCAGCGCCGCGCACACACCGTTGTAACCGCCCGCTCCGGTGCGGACGAACCAGCGGTCGTCGCCGCTCAGGCCTCTGAAGACCAGGGTGTACGGGCCCGGGCCGGTGAGCGCCACCCACGGCTCGTCGCTGCCGTTGACCTCGTCCTCGCCGTCTCGGGATGCCGTGAAGGTTCGGGTCGGGCCGGGGGTGGCACGCCAGAAGAAGCCGCCGTAGCCCGCGCCGTCCGGGCGGCCGTTTGTCGCCGGGCTGCCCAGTGTGACCTTCTCGGCCGCACTCAGGGCGTACGAGAAGGAGAGCTCCCAGCCCAGCGGCACCGCCCGGGCCGCCACCGCCCGGGTTTCGGTCAGCAGGGTCTCGCCCCGCGGGCTCAGCCAGAGCAGTCGTTCGCCGAAGCCGTCCGCCGGGCGGGCCAGCCATTCGGCGTGGGTGATCCGGCCGTGGTCGTCCAGCCAGGTGTAGCCCTGGTCGCGGACGTAGGTCCTGCCGCCCCACAGGTTGGCGCCGTTGACGTCCTGCATCGCGACCGACACGCCCAGGTGCCAGGTGTGGTCCTCGGGCAGGAGGTCGGTCACCGGCACGCCGGCGAGCGTGCGCACCGGGTGCAGGTAGGGCCGGGGGCCGTTCAGGATGTCGATCTCGGGCTCGGCGACGTATTCGGCGACGTCGACATCTCCCACTACCAGGCGCATGCCGGGACGGTACCTCAGGCCGGGAAGAGCAGATCCAGGTGGGCGTCCAGGGCCTGCAGCGCCCGCTCTCCGGTGAATTGGCCGCCGAGCAGATAGATGCCGAGGCCCTCCATCAGGGCCAGCACCCCGGCCGCGGCGCCCACCGGATCCGGCACGCTGAGCAGGCTCGCGACGAAGTCGACCAACTGCGCGGTGGTGCCGTGCAGCTCGGCCGCCGCGGCCGGCCGGACCGCGGTGTACGCCAGGAAGGCGAGCGCCACCCGGCCGTTGTCGCGGCTCTGGTCGTCGAGCGGCAGCAGCGCCACGATCATCGTGCGCAGCAGCAGGCGCGGCGGCGGGGCGTCGCCCAGGCTCGTGACCGCCTCGGTGACCCGGACCTCGCTGCGCTCGCGGACCACGGTCAGCGCGAAGGCCATCATCTCGTCGCGCGTGCGGAAGTAGTGCTGCACCATCCCGGCGGAGACGCCCGCCCGCGCCGCCACGTGGCGCAGGCTGACCGATTCCAGGCCCTGCTCCGCGGCCACCCGCATCAGGGCGTCGGCGATGAGCCGGCGCCGCTCCTCGGCGTCAACTTTCTTGGGCATGGCGCATGATCGCATGGTCCGCGGCGGCCGCACGGCGGCAGGCCCGGACGAAGCCGTCGGGGTCGTCGGCGTAGAGCCGGAGCTCCTCGGCGGGCTCGGACGGGCCCTTGGGCAGGCCGACGCTGACCGGGCGGCGGAGCCGGACGTCCACGCTGGTCTGGCCGCCGGTCACGATGTTCAGCACCGTGCGGTCGCCGTCCTGCTCGACCTGCACCGACTTGCTCGACGGCAGGGATCGGTAGGCCTTGCTCACGGTGTCGACGTCCGCCCAGTCGACGGTGAAGTCGATGGTGGAACCCGCCCGCACCCGCAGGCCGGCGGCGCCGACCACGTGCGGATTGATCTTCAGGCTGGCGAACAGGCCGATCATCCACAGCAGGCCCCAGACGCCGAGCCCGAGCGCGATCCAGCGGGCCGGCTCCCACGGCACGACATTCCGGATGATCAGGTCGAAGATCGGGAGCTCGACCGCGGAGAGGCCGATGAAGACGCCGAGGATGGGCTTGACCACGCCGAGATAGCTGAAGACCTCGTCGCCGGGGGCGGTGGTCAGCGGCTTGCGGCGGAGCCAGACGAACATGCTGCGCCACATCGCGGCTTCCATGACGGCCACTCGGCGGAGGATCGGGATCACCTGCATGATCCCACGGTAGCCGTTTCGCAATACGACTGCAATGTATAAGCGCGGGAAGAGAGGCCGGTCACCGGCGGGCGGTGACCGGCCTGCGGCGCGTCAGAGGTTGATCATGTGGCCGGTGAGGCCGTGGAACGCCTCCTGCAGCGCCTCGCTCAGCGTCGGGTGGGTGTGCACGTTGCGGGCCAGTTCGTTCGCCGTCAGGTCCCACTTCTGGGCCAGGGTCAGCTCCGGCAGCAGCTCGGAGACGTCGGGGCCGATCAGGTGGCCGCCCAGCAGCTCGTTGTACTTCGCGTCGGCGACCAGCTTCACGAAGCCCGTCGGCTCCGCCAGGCCGTGCGCCTTGCCGTTCGCCGTGAAGGGGAAGGTCGAGACCTTCACGTCGTAGCCCTCGTCGCGGGCCTGCTGCTCGGTCAGGCCGAAGCTCGCCACCTGCGGCTGGCAGAACGTCGCCCGCGGCATCATCCGGTAGTCGCCGAGCGTCATCGTCTCCGCGCCGCCGATCGTCTCCGCGGCCACCACGCCCTGCGCCTCCGCCACGTGGGCCAGCTGCAGCTTCGAGGTCACGTCGCCGATCGCGTACAGGTGGGGGATGTTCGTCCGCATGTGGTCGTCGATCTCGATCGCGCCGCGATCGGTCAGCTTGACCCCGGTGTTCTCCAGGCCGTAGCCCTCGACGCGGGGGGCGAAGCCCACCGACATCAGCACCCGCTCGGCCTCGATGGTCTCGCTCTTGCCGTTCTTCGCCGTGTAGGTGACCACGACCGACGAGCCCTTGTCGGTGACCGTCTCGACCTTGGCCGAGGTCAGGATCGGGATGCCGAGCTTGCGGTACTGCTTGGTGATCTCCTTGGAGACGTCCGCGTCCTCGTTCGGCAGGGCGCGGTCGAGGTATTCGACGATGGTGACGTCCACGCCGTAGTTCTTCAGGACGTAGCCGAACTCCATGCCGATCGCGCCGGCGCCGACGATGACGATCGAGGACGGCAGGTCGCGGTCCATGATCTGGGTCTCGTACGTGACCACGTTGTCGCTCAGCTCGACGCCCGGCAGCAGGCGCACCGTCGAGCCGGTCGCGATGATCGCGTTGTCGAACGTCAGCGTCTCGGTGCCGCCCGAGCTCAGCGCGACGTCGAGGGTGTTGGCGTCCCGGAACGAGCCCCGGCCGTCGTACTCGGTGATCTTGTTCTTCTTCATCAGGTAGTGCACGCCCTTGACGCGGCCGTCGGCGACCGTGCGGCTGCGGTCGAAGGCCACGCCGAAGTCGAAGCTCACGTCGCCGCTGATGCCGAAGGTCTTCGCCTGGGTGTGGAAGATGTGCGCCAGCTCGGCGTTGCGCAGCAGCGCCTTCGACGGGATGCAGCCCACGTTGAGGCAGACGCCGCCCCAGTATTTCTCCTCGACCACCGCGGTCCGCAGACCGAGCTGGGCGGCGCGGATCGCGGCGACATAGCCGCCGGGACCCGCGCCGAGGACGATCAGGTCGTAGTGCTCGCTCATGGGACAAGTATCGCCCAAGGGCTACCTAGCCGAGCAGGAAGACCGTTGCGTCGCCCGTCACCACCGTCCCGTTCTCGTGCCGCAGGTAGCGGGTGGCGTCGCCGGCCAGTTGCAGCCGCACGCCGCGGCCGCGCGGCACCCGGCGTACCTCGGTCGGCGTGCCGGCCTCCATCCGCACGACCCCGTCGACGACCCGCAGGTGCCGGTCGGGGAAGTCCACCGACTGGATCGCCTCCGCGCCGTCGGTGCCGGGCACGAAGCGGAACTGGGTGTCGGCCAGCACGTGGCTCGGCTGCCGCACCACCAGCGCCGTGCCGTTGTGCGTGACGAACTCCCGGGGCGCGTCGGCCGGGGAGAGCCGCACGATCGGGCCACCGGCGCCGACCGGTACGCCGAACAGCGGCGTGCCGTCCGGGTGCCAGTAGACCCGCTGCACCCGGGTGTGCCGGTTGGGGTCGTAGAGCGGGTCGCCGGTGATGTCGCGGTAGTCCCGGGCGTGGTAGACCAGCACGTCGGTGACGCCGTCCTCGGCCACGGTGAAGCTGTTGTGCCCGGGTCCGTACCGCTGGGTCTCGGGCCGGGTCACGAAGATCGGGTCCGGGGTCTTCGTCCAGGACGAGCTCTTGAGCAGGTCGGCGCGGGCGTCCGCGGTGAGCAGGCCCATGCAGTAACGCGCGTCGGTGGCGGCCGCGGAGAAGGTCATGAAGACCCGCCCGTTGCGGATCAGCACCGCGGGACCCTCGTTGACCTTGAAGCCCGGTACCTCCCAGCTCCTGGTCGGGGTGGCGATCCGGGTGGGTTTGGTCCTCAGGGTCCAGGGGTTGGCCATCTCGGCGATGTACAGGCTGGTGTTGACCGCGATCTCCGGCTCGCTCTGCGCCCACACCAGGTAGCGCCGGCCGCGGTGGGCGAAGGTGGTGGCGTCCAGCGTGAAGCCGTCCCACTCGGTGATGATCTGTCCCCGCAGGGTCCAGCCCGCCGGGTCGGTGGGGTCGGCCAGCGCCGACTCCAGGACGTACGTCCGGATCCGGAAGACCTCGTCCTTGTCGCCGGCGGCGAAGTAGATGTACCAGCGGCCGTCGATGCGGTGCAGTTCGGGCGCCCAGATGTGGCCGCCCATCTTGCCGGACGTCGGGCGCTGCCAGAGGACCGTCTCGGTGGCGGTGGCGAGCCCGGCGATGGTGGTCGCGCCGCGCACGATGATCCGGTCGTACTCCGGCACCGAGGCGGTGAAGTAGTAGTTGCCCTTGTGGCGCGGGGTGATGAACGGGTCAGCGCGCTGGCGGATGAGCGGGTCGGTGGTGGTGACGCCGTAGATCTGGGCGTCGGTGCGGGCCTTGCGGGCCTGGGCGGGGGAGGCGGCGAGGGCGCCGGTGACGCCCACTCCCACGCTTCCCAGCAGCAGGGCGCGGCGGCTGATGTCGTAGTTCATGGGCACCTCACTTGGTCCGGATGCGCAGGAAGGTCACGGAGTTCGGGGCGAACGTCCGCGTGAAGACCGAAGAGATGCCGCGGACGGTCGTGGTGACCGGCAGGATCGGCTCCGCGGAGCGGGTGTTCTGCTCCTGGGGGTCGCCGGTGATCACGGTCATCCGGGCCTTGCTCGCGACCTTGCGCTTGCCGAGATCCACCGTGGTCACGGCCGGGGTGTCCTGGGCGTTGACGACCTTGACGATCAGTTCGCCGGTGGCGTCGTCGTGGGTGACCACCTGGGCGAACGGCTCGGTCACCTGGTTGTCGTCGAAGCTGCCCCACTCGCTGCCGTTGAGCACCAGCCGCACCTTGGTGCCGCGGACCTCGACCCGGATGTCGTACGTGGTCCCGGTGGTGACCGAGTTCGGCTTGGCCAGCAGGAGCTCCTTGGCCCCGTTCGTGGCCTTCTCCACCGCGCCCTGGGTGTTGTTCCAGCCGCCCAGGTTCCACCAGTAGTAGTTGCCGGTCTCCCGGACGCCGAACGCGATCAGGAAGCCCTCGCGGCCGGACTGCTTGGTGGCCTTCAGCGTCAGGTCGTAGTCGGTGGCGGTGATGTTCCCGGCCTTGACCAGGGTGTCCTCCGCGCCGTTGTCGCTCTGCCGGTAGGCCCCGTCGACGACCGACCAGTTGCCGCGCGGCTGCACCGGCGTCCACTGCCCGGCGCCGGCCGAGAAGTCGTCGTTGAACAGCACCGCGCCGTTCGGGCTGGTCACCTTGACGTCGTCGTAGGTGGCGGCGGTGGCCCAGGTGGAGAGCCCGACCGCGCCGGTGATCGGCTTGGGCTGGATGACCTTGCCGCTCGCCGTGCTCGGCACCACCCGGTCACCCACGTTGGTCATGAACAGCTTCTGCACCTGGTAGCTGGTCGAGCCCCAGGACTCGTCGTTGTCGAACCAGATCATGTCCGGCTTCCACTGGACGTGGTCGATGTTGGCCAGCAGCGGCGCGTACGAGGCCAGCTTCACCACGTCGGCGTTGCGTTCCAGCCCGGTCATGTACGACGCCTCGGCCAGCGAGTTGAACAGCTTGTTGTCCAGGGAGGCGTACTCGCCGAGGAAGACCTTGGGGCCGGCGCGGTCGTAGGCGTCGTAGCGCTTGTTGTTGCCCAGGAACCAGGCCGGGCTGTTGTAGTAGTGCTCGTCGACCATCTCCACCTTCGCGGCCTTGTTCTTGGCCCACAGGTTGTCGAAGGTCGAGCCCTGGTCGTCCGGCCCCGAGTTGCTCACCACGGTGATGTCCGGGTACTTGGCCTCGATGGCCTCGCGGAACTTCAGGAAGTTGGCGAAGTAGGCGTCGGGCAGGTTCTCCTCGTTGCCGACCGCCACGTGGGTCAGCCCGAACGGCTTGCGGTGGCCCATCTCGGCGCGCAGCGCGCCCCACTTGGTGCTGACCGGCCCGTTGGCGAACTCGATCAGGTCGAGGGCGTCCTGGATGTGGCGCTGCAGCAGCGCCGGGTCGTCGGTGGCCCGGTTCTGCCCGCAGCCGGTGACCAGCGCCGGCAGCACCGGCAGCGGCATCGCGCCGATGTCCTCGGAGAACTGGAAGTACTCGTAGTAGCCCAGCCCGTAGGACTGGTTGTAGCCCCAGAAGTTGTTGTTCGTCGCCCGGGTCTCGACCGGGCCGACGGTGTCCTTCCACTGGTACGACCGGGCCCGCGGGTAGTTCGCGGCCGCGTCGTAGCCGTACATGCTGCCGGTGTTGACCAGGCAGCCGCCGGGGAAGCGCACGAAGCCGGGGTCCAGCGCGGCGATCTTGTCGGCCAGGTCCTTGCGCAGCCCGTTGGGGCGGCCCTTGTAGGTGGCCTTGGGGAACAGCGAGACCATGTCCAGGCGCAGCGTGCCGGTGCCGGCGGCCAGCACGGCGAGCCGGCCGGCGTCGGTGGTCCTCATCGCCCGGACCGTCGCCCGGTAGCGGGTCCAGGAGTCGCCGCGGACGGTGAGGGCGACCGGCGCGGCCAGCGGCTGGCCGGCGGTGTCACGCAGGGTCACCGAGACCGGCGTGCCGGCGGGCGCGTCGCTGCGGGCCCAGACCGAGAAGTCGTACGTGGCCCCGCGGGTCACCGCGAAACCGGTGTTGTAGCCCGCGTTGGTCACGCCGTACTGGCCGCCGGCCGGGCTGGTGAGGGCGAGCTTGAGGTAGGTGCGGTTGCGGTCGTTGAGGCGGGCCGCGTCGTCGACGGTCGACGCCGTGCCCGCGCCGCCGGTCTCCGCGCCGGGGGTCCAGCCGGTCAGCCCGGTGTAGGAGCGGTTGTCGGCCGGCAGGAACTCGAAGGAGCGGTTGCGGACCAGTTCGGCGTAGAGGCCGCCGTCGGCCGCGAAGTTGATGTCCTCGAAGAACACGCCGTACATGGAGTCGTCGATCTTCGGGCCGGCGGCGGCCGGGTCGACGGTGATCGTGTAGTCAGGAGTCTGGGCCTGGGCGGAGACCGGCGTGGCGCCGCCGATGGCGGCGACCAGCGCCGTCGCGGCGGCGAGGCCGAGCAGTGCGCGATATGGGGACATACAGGTGTCCTCCCGAGCCGGTGACGAGGCACCGGTGAGAAATGTGAACGTTAACAACGCCGGTCGATTATCTTCGATGCCTAACATGCCGTCAATGCCCTCGTTACATTGCCGGGGGCGTCCACAAGCCCCGCGCGGTGTAGACGTCGCGCAGCACGCTCGGGCGGTCGGTCATGATGCCGTCCACGCCCAGATCGAGCAGCCGGCCCATCTCCACCGGGTCGTCGATCGTCCAGACGTGCACCTGCAGACCCAGCCGGTGCGCGCGGGAGACGAACCGGCGGTCCACGATCGGCACCCGTCCGTGCCGCGGCGGGACCTGGGCGGCGACCGCCGAGACCGGCAGCCGCAGCGGCGTGCCGGCCCAGGACGAGATCAGCAGCCGCAGCACCTCGCCGCGCGCCAGCGAGGTCGCGACCCGCGGGCCGGCCAGCGCCCGCAGCCGGGCCACCCGGGCGTCGCGGAACGAGGCGAGCAGGACCCGCTCCCCGGCGTGGCCGCGCCGGATCACCTCGACCGTGGGCCCGGCCGCGGCGTCGGACTTGACGTCGATGTTGAACCGGACCTCCGGCCAGGCGGCGAGCACCTCGTCGAGCCGCGGCACCGCGCCCGCCCCGCCGATCCGCAGCGTCGCCAGGTCGGCCCAGCGCAGGTCGGCAACCCGGCCCGGGGCGCCGGTCAGCCGGTCCAGCGTGGCGTCGTGGAAGACCACCGGCACGCCGTCCGCCGTGGCGTGCACGTCGGTCTCGACGTACCGGTAGCCCAGGGCGATCGCGCGGGCGAACGCCTCGGCGGTGTTCTCGTCGCCGTCGGCGGCGCCGCCGCGATGGGCGAACGCCAGCGGCGTCGGGGCATCCAGATAGGGCAGCCGGGCCCTCAGAGGCACGTGTCGTCCAGGTCGGCCAGCAGGGTGTCCCCGCTCTCCAGCAGCTCGAACCAGGCGGTGGTGCGGGGCAACTCGTGGGTGAAGAAGTAGCGGGCGGCCAGCCGCTTGCCGTCGTAGAACGGGCCCTGCCGGCCCGCCGCGGCGGTGGCCTGCTCCAGCCACATCCACGCGATGACCAGGTGCCCGGCCGCGTTCAGGTAGGCGGTGGAGTTGGCCAGGGCGCGCGCCGGGTCGGCGTCCGACCAGAGCTTGGCGGTGACCTCGACCAGCCGCTGGCAGCCGGCCTCCAGTGAGCGGGCATAGCCGGCGAGCTCGGCGGGCGCCCGCCCGGCGGCCGCGCGGATGGTGCGGACCAGCAGCTTCAGGCCGGCGCCGTCCCGCATGACCACCTTGCGGCCCAGCAGATCCAGGCCCTGGATGCCGTCGGTGCCCTCGTGGATCGGGTTGAGCCGGTTGTCGCGGTAGAACTGCTCGACCGGATACTCCCGGGTGTAGCCGTAGCCGCCGTGCACCTGGATGGCATGGTCGTTGGCCAGCAGGCACCACTGCGAGGGCCAGGCCTTCACGATCGGCGTCAGCACGTCCAGCAGCACGGCGGCCTCCGGCGAGCCGCCGGTCTCCTGGTCGTCGACGAGCTTGGACGCGTATAGGATCAGGGCCAGGCCGCCCTCGACGTAGGTCTTGGACGCCAGCAGCATCCGGCGCACGTCCGGGTGCCGGATGATCGGCACCGGCGGGGCCGCCGGATCCTTGTCGGCCACCGGCCGTCCCTGCAGCCGCTCGCGGGCGTAGGCCAGCGCGTGCAGATAGCCCGTGTAGCCCAGCGCCACCGCGCCGGCGCCCACGCCGATCCGGGCCTCGTTCATCATCTGGAACATGTAGGCCAGGCCGCTGCCCTCCGCGCCGACCAGGTATGCGGTGCTGTCGGTGAACGACAGCACCGCGTTGGTCGTGCCGCGGAAGCCCATCTTGTGGTTGAGCCCGGCCAGCTCGACGCCGTTGCGCTCGCCCACCCGGCCGTCGTCGCCGACCAGGTGCTTGGGCACGATGAACAGCGACAGGCCCTTCACCCCGGCCGGCGCGCCGGCGACCCGGGCCAGCACCAGGTGCACGATCGTCTCGCTGAGCTCGTGGTCGCCGCCGGAGATCCACATCTTGCTGCCGGTGACCCGGTAGCTGCCGTCGCCGGCCGGCGACGCGCGGGTGATGACGTCGCTCAGCGAGGAGCCGGCCTGCGGCTCGGACAGGCACATCGTGCCGGTGAACCGGCCGGAGAGCATCGGGTCGACGAACCGCGCGACGTGCTCGGGCGCGGCGTGGGCGCGCAGCAGGTTGGCGTTCGCCATGGTCAGCATCGGGTATGCGGAGGTGGCGATGTTCGCCGCCTGGAACCACGCGAAGCAGGCCCGGGCCACCACGTGCGGCAGCTGCAGCCCGCCGTCCTCCTCGTCCATCGTCCCGGCCGGCAGGCCGGAGCCGTTGAACGCGGCCAGCGCGGCTTTGACCTCGGGGATGATGTGCACCCGCTCGCCGTCGAAGCGCGGCTCCTCGGTGTCGCCGCGGCGGTTGTGGGTCGCGAACTCGCGCTCGGCGATCTGCGCGGAGAGCTCCAGGAACGCGTCGAACGTCTCCCGGGAGTGCTCGGCGAAGCGGGGCCGGGTGGTCAGCGCCGCCACATCGAGCCACTCATAGAGCAGGAACTCGAGGTCACGCTGCGAGAGGATGCTGGACATCACCCCACCTTAGGGGGTGTCTGGCGGGTCATGACGGCCTGCGCCGGGCACCCCCCGATCTCCGGTCACCCGCGCGGTGGGCGGGTGCTGTCCCGCACGATCAGCTCGGTCGCCAGTTCGATGCGGGGCGCCTGGATCTCCTCGCCGCGGGCCAGCCGCAGGATGGTCCGGGCGGCCAGCCCGCCCATCTCGGCGAGCGGTTGCCGCACCGTGGTCAGCGGCGGCGACGCCCAGCGGGCCTCCGGCAGGTCGTCGAAGCCGACCACGCTCAGGTCATCCGGTACGCGCAGACCGCGCTGGCGGGCCGCCTCGTGCACGCCCAGCGCCATCGTGTCGCTGGAGGCGAAGATCGCGGTCGGCGGGTCGTCGAGCGCCAGCAGGGACACCCCGCCGGCGAAACCGGAGTCGTAGAGGAAGTCGCCCTGGCGGATCAGGGCCTCGTCGGTCTGGAGCCCGGCGGCCTCCAGCCCCGCGCGGTAGCCGTCCAGCCGGGCCCGGCTGCAGAGCATGTTCTTCGGGCCGGCCACGAAGCCGACCCGGCGGTGGCCGAGCTGCACCAGGTGCTGGGTCGCCGACAGCCCGCCGGCCCAGTTGGTCGCCCCGATGGTCGGCACGTCGACCATGGCCCCGCCGGCCGGGTCGATCACCACGACCGGGATGTTGAGCCGCTGCAGCTCCGCGTAGACCGGGGTGGTCAGGTCGGAGGTCACGAAGATCACGCCGTCGGAGGCCCGGGCGTAGAGGTTCTGCAGCCACTGCCGGGTGGCGGTGCTGCGGCGGTGCACGGCCGAGACCACCGTGCCCACCCCGGAGCTGTGCATGACGTCCTCGACGCCGCGGATCAGCTCGACCGCCCAGGGGCTGTCCAGGTCGTTGAAGACCAGGTCGACCAGGGCCGCCTTGCCGGCCTGCTGACGGGACGCGCGCCGCCGGTAGCCGTGCTGCTTGAGCAGGTTTTCGACCGTCTCACGGGTCTGGGGTGCCACGTCGGCGCGGCCGTTGAGCACGCGGGAGACCGTGGGCACCGAGACCCCGGCCTCGCGGGCGATCGCGGCGATGGTCACGCGGGCCACTGACGCCTCCTCGGAAGTTTCAGATGCAGTTTCCGGAAGTATTCCACAGTCATCGTCACTCCATAGAAGTCACTCTCGCCCTATTTATGTCCTTTCGGCCAAGTATGTGATCCATTCGCCGGATCGGCGCTCGCGTCCTTCGGGGGCGAGCGCCGTTAGCTTTCGTTGTGCGCAATAACCGAAATGGCCTGAAATCTGCTCTACGCCGGCTCGCGATCGTCGGCGTCTCCACCGTCGTCGTCGCCGTGGGCGGCGCCGCTCTCGCCGAGGTCGTGTCGGGCACGCCGACGCCGTCGCCGTCGTTCAACGGCCCGGTGTACGCGCTCGCCCACCGCGGCGACGTCGTCTACATCGGCGGCAACTTCACCGGCGCCCTCGTCGGCGGCAAGACCATCGCGCGGCAGCGCCTCGCGGCGTACAACGCGCGCACCGGCGGCCTGCTGGACTGGAACCCGGGTGCCGACGCGACCGTACGCGCCCTCGCCGTGGACGGCGCCACGGTCTACGCCGCCGGCGACTTCGACCGGGTCGCCGGCACGGCCCGCGACGCGGTCGCCGGCCTCGACGCCGTCACCGGCAAGCTGACCCCCGGCAGGCACACGGTCCTGGGCCAGCCCAACGCCCTGGCCGTCGGCAACGGCCGGCTCTACCTGGCCGGCCGGATCACCGCCGTCGACGGGGCGCCGCGGACCAACCTGGCGGCGTTCTCGCTGGCCACCGGCGCGCTCGACAGTTGGGCGCCGACCACCGACGACACCGTCAACGCGCTGGCCGTCAACGGCAACCGGGTCTACCTCGGCGGTGGCTTCCACAAGACCAACGGGGTCAGCTCGACCCTGCGGCTCACCGCGGTCGACGGCACCACCGCGGCGCTGGACAAGAGCTTCCTGCCCAAGCCGGTCTCCCAGGTCTTCGCGCTGGCCACCGACGCCAACGGGGTGTACGCCGCCCTCGGCGGCCAGGGCGGCCGGGCCATCGCCTACACCTTCGGCGGCGCGGCCCGCTGGACCCGGGTCTTCGACGGCGACGCGCAGGCGATCGCCACGCTCGACGGCACCACCTACGTCGGTGGGCACTTCGACAAGGCCTGCACGACGACCAACAACGGGGTCAAGGGCGTGTGCACCGACGGCTCGGTGCCGCGGGTCAAGCTCGCCGCGGTCGACGGGGCGGGCAACCTGACCGCGTGGGCGCCGCAGGGCAACGGCGTGGTCGGGGTACGCACCCTGGCCGCGAACCCGGCGAACGGCCTGCTCGGCGTGGGCGGCGACTTCACCACGTTGTCCGGCTCCCGGCAGAAGCGGTACGCCGCCTTCGGCGGGCCGAGCTCCCTCGAGGCGGTGCCGGCCGCGCCGCCGTCGCCGTACGTGGCGTCGTACAACTTCGACTCCACCGTGGCCGACGGCACGTTCGACGACGGCTCCGGCAACGGCCACCTGCTCAAGTCGCTGGCGGCCAACGGCGGCGCGGTCCGGACCGTCAAGCATGCCGCCGGACAGGGCATCGCGTTCCCGTCGAAGTGCGGGGGCGCCGCCTGCGCCCGGGTGGTGCTGCAGGCCACCGACGTGCCGGACCTGAACCCGGGCGCCAGGAACCTGCGGTACGGCGCGAACGTGCTGCTCTCACCGGCCGAGACCTCGACGGGCGAGAACATCATGCAGAAGGGCTACTCCACCGCCGGCGGCCAGTACAAGCTCCAGGTCGACGGCATCTCCGGCAAGCCGAGCTGCGTGATGAGCGACAAGACCGATCCGGCGATCCACGTCGCGAAGGGCCAGAAGTCGGTGTCCGACGGCGGCTGGCACACCCTGGAATGCCGGCGGACCGGCACCGCGCTGACCATCCTGGTCGACGGCCAGGACGGCGGCAGCGCGACGGTGCCGGCGACGTTGGAGGTCGTCACCCCGCAGCCGCTGAGCATCGGCGGCAAGGGCAGGGGCGTCAACAACGACCAGTTCCACGGCAGCCTCGACGACGTCTGGATCAGCATCGGCTGAGCTCCGGCGGCCCTTCCCTGATCCAGCTGCTCGCCCTCGGCGGCCCTGTCGATCCAACCACTCGCAAGGTGTGGCTGGGCTCGGCGGGGCCGCCGATACTTCTCCGCATGGACGACCCGCCGGACCGCGGCTAGCGGCCGGCTCCACCCCCCTTCCCGGGTGCTCCCACGAGGAGTGCCGGACCTCGTGCGCCCGGGATCGTGTACGGAAAGAGGAAAGACATGCGCAGGACAACGATCGCCGCCGCCGTCGTGGCGGCCGGGCTGGCCGCCGTGACGATGTCGGTCGCACCGACGGCCTCGGCCGCCGACCGGGGTGCCCGGTCGCGGATCGCGGTGCACTTCGACCTGGCCAAGGGCGAGATGCCGGAGAACATCGCGCTGGCACCGGACGGCACCGCGTACGTCACCTTCGCCGCCGCCCGCCAGATCGCCGCGGTCAGCCCGGGCGGCGCCCGGCGGGTGCTGGCGACCATGGCCGCCCCGGCCGACGGCGGGGTGCACACCCCGGTGCTGAGCTTCGCCCTGACCACGGGCATCGTGCGGACCGGCGACGGCACGCTCTACTTCCTGTACGCCAGCGGCGACGCCGGCTCGACCGGCCTGTACCGGCTCCGTCCCGGCGGCCGGCCGCAGCGCCTCGCCGCCCTGCCGGCCGCCGGCCTGCCCAACGGGCTGGCCCTGGACGAGCGGACGGGAACCTTCTTCGTCACCGACTCCGTGCTCGGCACCATCTCGGCCGTGCCGCTCGCCGGCGGCCGGGCGTCCGTGTGGTCGTCGGCGCCGGAGCTCGCCCCGGCCGGCTTCCTCGGCGCCAACGGCGTGCAGGTGCGTGGCGGCGCGGTCTGGGCCACCAACCTCGACCGGGGCACGCTGCTGCGCATCCCGCTGCGGCCGGCCGGACCCGGGCGGATCGAGGTCAGGGCCACCGGCCTGGCCGGCATCGACGACTTCGCCTTCACCGGCCGCGGCGAGGACGTGCTCGCCGCGCTCAACGGGCCCAGCACCGTGGTGCGCGTCGCCGCGGGCGGCCGCGCCACCACCGTGCTGGACGCGGGCGACGGCCTGCAGAATCCCACCTCGGTGGCCGTCCGGGCCGGGGTCGCCTATGTCCTGAGTGCCGCCTACACCACCGCCACCGACCCCAACCTGCTGCTGGCCACCCTGCCGCGCCGCTGACCCGGCGGGCTCGGCACCATCGGCGGGACCCGATGAGCGGTCAGTCCTGGGGCACGCCGGGACGCCGGGGCAGCCAGAGCGCGATGACTCCGCCGGCCGCGACGATGCACGCGCCCACGATCACCGCCGGGACCAGGCCGTCCACGAACGACTGGCTGCTGCTGTAGTCGCCGGCCGAGCTGAACACCGAGGCCAGCACCGCGATGCCGACCGCCACCCCCAGCTCGCGGATGGTGTTGTTGGCGCCGGAGGCGACGCCGCGCTCGCGGGCGGTGACGCTGGCCAGGGCCATGGTGCTGATCGGCGCGAAGGTCAGGCCCATGCCGACCCCGGCGAGCACGAACGCGATCACCAGGTCGCCGTAGCTCACGTCGGTCGTGGTGGCCAGGCCGATCCACAGGATGCCCGCGGCGAGCAGGGCCTGGCCGGCGACGATCAGGTTACGGACGCCGAGGCGGTCGGCGAAGATGCCGGCCAGCGGCGCGACGACCATCGGCGCCATCGTCCACGGCAGCGTCCGGATGCCCGCGTCCAGCGGGCTCAGGCCCTGCACCATCTGGAAGAACTGGGCCAGCAGGAAGACCGCGCCGAAGGTGCCGGCGGAGAAGGTCAGCGTGACGATGGTGACCAGGCTGAAGCCGCGCGAGCGGAACAGCGACAGCGGCAGCATCGGCGCGCTGTTGCGACGCTGCCAGGCGATGAACGCGCCGAGCAGCACCGCCCCGCCGGCCAGCATGGACAGCACGCGGGCCGAGGACCAGCCGTGGTCCGGGCCGTCCACCACGCCCCAGACCAGCAGCAGCATGCCGGCGGCGGAGAGCAGCAGGCCCAGCGGGTCGAGCCGGACGGCGCCACCGCGCGACTCGCGCAGCACGGTCACGGCCAGCACCACGGCCAGGACGCCGACCGGCACGTTCAGCCAGAAGATCCAGGACCAGTCGAGACCCTCGACCACGGCGCCGCCGACCACCGGGCCGACCGCGACCCCGAGGCCGCTGATCCCGCCCCAGATCCCCACGGCCGCGCTGCGCGACCGGTCGGGGACGGCCTGGGCCAGCAGGGTCAGCGACAGCGGCGCGACCGCCGCGCCGGCCAGGCCCTGGACCGCGCGGGCCACGGTCAGCATCCACGGCTCGGTGCTCAGCGCCGCGGCGGCCGAGGCGAGCGTGAAGAGCACGATGCCGGCCACGAACATCCGGCGGCGCCCGAGCCGGTCGCCGATCGCGGCGGCGGTGAGCAGGAAGGCGGCGAAGGGCAGCGTGTACGCGTTCACGAACCACTGCAGGTCGTTCAGCGAGGCGCCGAGCTCGGTGCGGATCACCGGCAGCGCGGTGGTCACGACCAGGTTGTCGAGCGTGACCATGAATATCGGGATGCCGACGGCGGCGAGCACCGCGGCGAGGGGGCGTGGCCGGCTCTGCTCGGCCGTGGCGGCGGGCCGGTCGGGTGCGAGGGTGGACATCCGGATCTCCTAGTTGCTATTCACTGATAACTAGCTGCGAGCCCAACTTAGTTATCAGCTGATAACATGTCAACGCCGATGTCGGAGGAGTGACTTTTGACCAGGACCCGCCTGACCGCAGGGGAGCGCCACGAGCAGCTGGTGGCCGCCGCGGTCACCGCTTTCGCCCGGGGCGGCTACGCCGGCACCACCACCGATCAGGTGGCCCGGCTGGCCGGCGTCTCGCAGCCGTACGTGATCCGGCTCTTCGGCACCAAGCACCAGCTCTTCCTGGCCGCCGCCGAGCACGCGACGAGCCGCGTCGAGCAGCGGTTCCGCGACGCCGCCGCCGAGCGCGCCGACCTGGAGAGCCTCGGTGCCGCCTATGACGATCTGCTGGCCCAGCGCGACCTGATCACGATCCTGCTGCACGGCTTCGCGGCCGGTGCGGATCCGACCATCGGGCCGACAGTGCGCGAGTGCTTCGGCCGGATCTACCGGACGGTCCGGGAGCTGACCGGTGCGGGCGAGGACGAGGCGCGCGACTTCATGGCGCACGGCATGCTGCTCACCATCCTCGGCGCGATGCGGATCATCGGCCCGGACGCGGTGCCGCCGGAGCCGTGGATGACCGAGCTGATCGGCGACCCGGGGCGGAAGGCGTCCGGATAGTTCGCTCCACGAATTGTCCGTACACTGGCGCTGTGGACAGCGCGGAAGACGGTCGGATGGGGGTGGTGGCCGCCCTGGTGCGTGCCACCTTTCTGGTCAATGCGGTGTATGCCGAGTCGGGCCGCGAGCACGGCCTCACCCCGCAGCAGGGGCAGTTGTTGTGCGTGCTGATGACGCGGCCGCTCGGCATGGGCGAGCTGGGCGCGATGCTGGCGCTGGCCAAGTCGAGCCTCACCGGCCTGGTGGACCGCACCGAGCGCAACGGCCTGGTCCGGCGGCTGCCGGATCCGCGGGACACTCGTGCGGTGCGCGTCGCGCTCACCCCGCGCGGCAGCGGGCTGGCGGCGGAGTTCTACGCCGAGACCTGCCGGCGGGTCGAGGCGCTGGCCGCCGGGCTCGGTGCCGCCGACCGTGACACGCTCGCCGGGCTGCTCGGCGGCATCGTGCGCGACAACAAGGTTCCCGTCGTCTTCCCGGAGCCCTGACATTTGCAGTTCGTAGTACGAACCATTACGGTTCGTACTACGAACTATGTTTCCTCGACGGTGGAGGCTCAGCAATGTCCGTACCCCGGGTCGTCTTCGGCTTCGGCGCGCACCACGACATCAAGGACGGGCCCGAACTGCTGCGGGCGGCCCGGCAGGCCGACCGCGCCGGGCTCGACCTCATCTCCCTGTCCGACCATCCCTACCTCGGCGCCCGCCTGGACGCGTACGCCGCGGTCGGCTTCATCCTCGGCCGCACCGAGCGGCTGGCGGCCTTCGCCAACGTCACCAACCTGCCGACCCGCCCGGCGCCCATGCTGGCCCGCGCGGTGACGTCGCTGTCGGCGCTGTCCGGCGGCCGCGTCGTGCTCGGCCTGGGCGCGGGCGGGCTGTGGGACCGGATCGCCGACATGGGCGTGCCGCGGCTGTCCCCGGGCGCCGCGGTCGAGGCCTTCGAGGAGGCGATCGTCCTGATCAAGAAGCTGTCCGGCGGCGGCCCGCCGGTCACCCACGAGGGCTCGCACTACCGGGTGCACGAGCTCGCGCCGGCCCCGGTGGCCGCGCCGCCGGTGTGGACCGGGTCGGTCGGTCCCAGGTCCCTGGCGGCGACCGGCCGGGTCGCCGACGGCTGGATCCCCGGGCACGCGGCGGACTGGCTCAGCGCGCGATACCGGACCTCGCGCCCGGTCATCGACGAGGCGGCCGCGGCCGTGGGCCGCGATCCGCGCGAGATCCGTACGGTCTTCAACCTCCCGGGCGACATCACCGACCGGCCGCTGGCCGCCACCCGGGACGGCAGCGGGCGCTGGCTCGGCGGTTCCGTCGGCCAGTGGGTCGAGGAGCTGACCGGGGCCGTCCTGGAGCACGGCGCGTCTGGCTTCACGCTCTTCGCCTCCGGGCACGGCACGACCGACGAGGTCTCCCTCGGCCGCTGGGCCGGCGAGATCGCCCCGGCGGTCCGCGAGGCGGTCGGCTGACCGGGGCGGGGAAGGCCGGCCAGCGGTGAAGAGCGAGTGAACCGGCGCGGCCCCGGAGAACTGCGCGGCTCCGGAGCCGGGCCTGAGGTCGGCTTGAGGTGGGCCGGCCAGAATTGCCGAGTCGGGGCGCGCGAGTCGGGGTGGGAAGGGGTCAGGGAAGGGCGACGGTGGCGACCGCGGAGTTGTCCCCGCTGTCGGCGCGGTAGGCAACCACCTGGTACTGACCCGGGACGCCGGACGGGATCGCGACCTGTTCGGTGTTGGTGCCGGTGACCAGGCCGAGCCGGTCCAGCAGGTGGGTCTCGCCGGCCGGCACGTTCTCGACCATGAGGAAGGCCTGGACGGTGACCGCACCGGACGGCGCCGCCGCGGTGTACGAGCTGGTCACCCAGCCGCCGGTCGGGTCGGTGGCCGAGAAGTTGCCGGTGGCCAGGCGGGTGATCTTGCCGGTGGCGTCGGTGAAGGCGAGGCCCGCGCGCACCTTGCGGCCGGTGGTGGTGGCCTGGAAGGACGCGACCGAGGTGTAGGTGGCGCCGGTCGTGACCGTGGCCTTGCGGCTGTAGGTGTTGATCTGTCCGGTGGCGGTGGCGGTCAACGCGAGCGACGCTGTGCCGACGGCGCCGGAGGTGTCGACCCGGGACGCCCTGGTGGTGGAGCCGGTGGTCCAGCCGGCCGTGCCGGCCGATGCGGTTTCGAGGCCGGCCGCGTCGGAGTCGAGCAGGTTGCCCGGGATCGCCGCGCTGCCGACGGGCAGGTCGGCGACCGGCAGGCCGTCGCGGTAGACCCGGTAGCCGGCCACCGGGTTGCTCCCGGCGTACGACTCGTCCCAGGTCAGCATGCCGTTGGCCACGGCCGGGCCGCCGGGGGCGTCGGGGGCCAGCGAGCCGGTGCGGACCGCGGCCGAGATGAGGCCCGTGGTCGTGTTGCCGCCGAGCACCGAGCCGGTCGGGGCGGCGGTCGACTTGCGGGCGCCGAGCTGTACGCCGTACCAGAGGGTGGGGTTGCTCTGGTCGTCGACGATCGTGTTGTCCTGGATGGTGTCGCCGTTGCCGGTGCCGAGCCCGATGCCCGCCGTGTCGAACCAGCCGGCGCCGGTGTTGTAGGTCGTGGAGCCGCCGAAGCCGGCGTCGACGATCCGGTTGGCGGAGATCGTGTCGGCGGTGTCCTTCGCCTGCGGGGTGCCGAAGACGATGATCCCGGTCTCGCGGGAACGCACGATCTCGTTGCCCTGGACGATGTTGTCGCCGCCCGGCCGGCTGATGTGGTCGGTGCCGGCGGTGCTGACGTCGTTCCACCCGCCCGCGGTGCCGAGGGTGCCGTCGGCGTCGAGGTAGTCGTCGTAGCGGACCAGGACGCCGACGGTGGCCGAGTCGAAGATCCTGTTGCCGGCGACGGTGTTGCCGCGCGGCTGGGTGACGTCCTTGTTCGGCGCGACGTGCGAGTAGTTGGCGTTCGACGACAGCACGATGTGCGCACCCTCGAGCGTGTTGCCCGTGACCGTGGCACCGATGACGCCCTCGAAGTAGAGGTTGCCGTACTCGCGGACGCCGCGGGCGGCCGCGACCGCCGGAGTGGTGTGCACGACGTTGTCGCGCACGACGGTCCGGATCGCGTTGGTGAAGTCGAAGAAGTTCCCGTTGGCCGTCGCGTCGTACTGGTTGTTCTCGATGATCGTGCCGTCGTTGCGGCCGCCGCCACCGATGTTGTCCTCGCCGTCGGACTCGGCACCGCCCCAGTTGTCGAACCGGTTGTCGGCGATGGTCACGCCGGTGGTGCCGAGGATCCAGAGCTTGAAGTACTCGAGGTTGGTGAACCGGACCTGGCGTACGGTCCACCGGTCACCGGCCGAGATGCCGCCGCCCGTGCTCGAGTTCGCGCCCGTCGCACCGCGGAAGTCGCAGATCTGCCCCGGCTGAGCGGGCAGGGCGGCGGGATCGGCGGAGCCGGCGCCGGTGCGGCAGTTCCCGTTGACGGTGAGGTCGGAGACCAGGTTGGTGCTGCCGGCCTGCTTGGTGTCGCCGGGCCGGATGAGGAAGCTGTAGCTGAAGTTCCTCCAGTTCACGGTGGGGTCCATCAGCAGCGTGGTGGCCGTGATGCCCGCGCCGCGCAGGTTGACGTTGGCCGGCAGCTTGAGACCGTTGGTGAGCCGGTAGGTGCCGGCCTGCAGCAACACCGTCGCGGTGGTGGCCGGGGTGACGACGGTCGTGCCGTCCAGCACCGCGGCCTTGCTCTTGCCGGCGGCGGTGCTGATCGCTTGCGCGAGCGCCGCGTAGTCGTCGGCGTTGCCGCCCCTCGGGGCCGGAGCCGCGACGCAGGCCGGGTCGGACACACAGGCCGCGGCGCTCAGCGGGGCGGGGCTGATGGTCGAGGCGAGCGTATACGCGGGAGCGTCGGATGCCGCCGAGGCCGAGACCGGCCCGCTCACCGCGAGAACGCCCAGGGCGGTCGGCAGGGCGGTGGCGATCACCAGGGCGGAACGACTCGCGGCGGCGGGAAGGGACAAGCGCATCGGATCTCCGAGGGTTGCGGGCCGGGTGCGATCCGGGGAGCGAATCGGGTGCAACCATAAGGCCGCCAAATCCGCTGAGATTCCCCCAAAAGGGTGAGAGCCGCCGGGGCCGATCGGCGAGCCGCGCTCACTACACGCGGTAACGTGACAAGGATCACCGGCCGCTCAGTGCCTGGTGATGCCCCATGCGCCCGCTCGCGAGCAGTGACAGAGAGTGGCAGGCCGTCAGATGTTGTGCCGGGCATAGGCGGGGGCGCGCAGCCCCAGCATCGCCTCGGTCATCCGCACCGCGTCCACCGCGGCGCGCACGTCGTGCACCCGGACGATCCGGGCGCCCTGCGTCACGCAGAAGACGACCGCGGCGACGGTGCCCACCAGGCGTTCCTGCTGCGGGCGGTCCAGGGTCTCGCCGATGAAGTCCTTGTTGCTCAGCGCCGCCAGCGTCGGATAGCCGATCGCGGTGATCTCGCTGAGCCGCCGGGTCAGCTCCAGCGAGTGGTGGGTGTTCTTGTTCAGGTCGTGGCCCGGGTCGATGATGATCTGCTCCGGAGCCACGCCGCGGGACAGCGCCAGCGCCACCCGCTCGCGCAGGAAGCCGGCCACCTCCGCCGTCACGTCGGCGTACCGCGGGCTCGGGTGCGGGGTGCGCGGCGCGGCCAGGCTGTGGGTGATCACCAGGGCGGCGGACGTGCCCGCCACCACGTCCGCGATCGCCGGGTCGCGCAGGCCGGAGGTGTCGTTGATGACGCCGGCGCCCGCCGCGATGACCTCCCGGGCCACCTCCGGCCGGAAGGTGTCCACCGAGACCACGGCCAGCCCGCGGGCCGCCTCGACCACCGGCAGCACCCGGTCCAGCTCCTCGGCGGCGCTGACCTCCGGCCCGGGCGCGAACGGCACCCCGCCGATGTCGATCCAGTCCGCCCCCGCGTCCGCCGCGGCCCGGACCGCCTCGGCCGCCTTCTCCAGCGCGAAGGTGCGGCCCCGGTCGTGGAACGAGTCGGGGGTGCGATTGACGATCGCCATCACCGTCACCCGGCGCGCGAAGTCGTGCGGGCGACCCCCGATGACACGTTCGGCACTGATCAGCGGGGGTGCGAAGGCAGTCACGCCCGGAGGGTAACCCGGTGCCGGGACCGCCCCGAATTCGGGCTCCCGCCGATGATCGTCCCTGCTCTAAGGTGCAAGGCGTGACGGAAGCAGGACACGCGGTTGCCGACGTGCGTGGTCCGTTGCCGTACCTGTGGTGGCTGGTCCGCCGGCAGAAGCTGCGGATCGCCGCCGGTGCGCTGCTCGGGTCGCTGTGGATGGTGGGGCTGACGCTCCCGCCGTACCTGCTCTCCCAGGCGATCGACCGCGGCCTGCAGCGGCGCGATCTGCCCGCGCTGGCAGCCTGGGTGGCCGTGCTGTTCGTGGTCGGCGTGGTCAACGCGCTGCTGGCCATCCTCCGGCACCGGACCATGACGAAGATCCGCCTGGACGGCGGCTTCCGCACCGTGCGCGCGGTCATCGCGCACGCGACCCGGCTCGGCGCCGCGCTGCCGCGGCGCATCGGCGCCGGCGAGATCGTCACCATCGGCATCGCCGACGTCTGGGTGCTGGCCCAGGCCCTCACGGTGACCGGGCCGGGCCTCGGCGCCGTGGTCGCCTACGTCGTGGTGGCCGTGCTGCTGCTGAAGATCTCGCCGCTGCTGGCCGTCGTGGTGCTCGCCGGCGTGCCGGTGCTCGCCGTCGTGGTCGGGCCGATGCTGAGCCGGTTACAGCGCGCCGGCGCCCGCTACCGCGACCACCAGGGCGCGCTCGCCGACCGGCTCGTCGACATCCTGTCCGGACTGCGCATCCTCAACGGTCTCGGCGGCAAGGACGCCTACGCCCTGCGCTACCGGCGGGACTCGCAGCGGGTCGCCGAGGAGGGCTACCGGGTCGGCGCGGTGACGAGCTGGATCCAGGCACTCGGCGTCGGCCTGCCCGCGCTGTTCCTGGCCGTGGTGATCTGGCTGGCCGCGCGGATGGCGGCCCAGGGCCAGATCACGGTCGGCGAGCTGGTCGCGGTCTGGGGGTACGCGGCCGTGCTGGTCGTGCCGGTCGCGTTCTTCATCGAGGGCGGGTTCGACATCAGCCGCGCCCTGGTCGCCGGCGGGCGCGTCGTCGGCTTCCTGCGCCTGCCGGCCGACCCGGCGCCGAGCGGGCCCGGCCCGGACGGCCCGGCCGTGCTGCGCGACCCCGAGTCCGGCGTGGTCGTGGTGCCCGGCCGGCTGACCGTGCTGGCCAGCGCCCGGCCCGCCGACGCCGCGGCCGTCGTGGACCGGCTCGGCCGCTACGGCCCGACCGCCGCGACCTGGGGTGGTGCGCGGGTGGAGGCGCTCGCGGTGCGGGACCGGATCCTGGTCGCGGACAACGAGGCATACCTGTTCACCGGCACGCTGGGCGACGTCGTCGCGGGCCGGTCGCCGGTCGACGCCGCGGCGGTGAGCCGCGCGCTGACCGCGGCCGCCGCGGGTGACATCGTGGACGGCCTCGCCGAGGGCACGGCGTCGATCGTCGACACCCAGGGCCGCAACCTCTCCGGCGGCCAGCGCCAGCGCGTCCGGCTCGCCCGCGCGCTCTACGCCGACCCGGAGATCCTGCTCGCCGTCGAGCCGACCTCGGCCGTGGACGCCAACACCGAGGCGACCATCGCGCAGCGGCTGCCCGCGGCCCGCGCCGGGCGGACCACGCTGGTGGCGACGACCTCGCCGGCGCTGCTGGACCGCGCGGACATCGTGCACTACCTGGTCGACGGCTGCCTGGCGGCGACCGGCACCCACCGCGCCCTGCTCGACACCGAGCCCGGCTACCGCTCGCTGGTCACCCGGGCCGCGGGGGAGGACGTCTCGCCGGAGACCGTGCGATGACCACCCTGCCGGTCGCCGGGAGAGCCCACGTGCGCCGGGCCGCGGTCCGGCTGATCCGCGACGACCGGCGGGCGGTCGTGCTGATGGTGCTGCTGAACGCGCTGGCCGCGATCGCCGGGCTGGCCGGCCCGTGGCTGCTGGGCCGGATCGTCGACACCGTGGTCGCCGGCCAGGCCTCGGTGCGCACCGTCGACCACCTCGCCTTCGCGATCCTGCTGTGCACGGTCGTCCAGACGCTGGTGGCCCGCTCGGCGCTCGCGGTCGGCTACCGCTTCGGCGAACGCACCGCGGCCCGGGTCCGCGAGGGCTTCGTCGACCGGGCCCTCGCCCTGCCCGCGTCCGTGGTGGAACGGGTGCCGACCGGCGACCTGGCCGCGCGCGGCACCGGGGACGTCAGCACCGTCGCCGTGACGCTGCGCGACGCGGTGCCCGAGGTGCTCATCGCCGCCGTGCAGGCGCTGTTCGTGCTCGTCGCCGTCTTCCTGCTCGATCCGCTGCTGGGCGTGGTGGCCCTGGCCGGGCTCTCCGCGATCCCGCTGGCGACCCGCTGGTACCTGCGCCGCGCCCGGACGGCCTACCTGGACGAGGGCGCGGCCGGCTCGGCGCTGGCCGACGAGCTCGCCTCGACGATCGCCGGAACCCGCACGGTCGAGGCCCTGGGCCTGCGGGAACGGCGCCGCGCGGTGGGCGACGCCGCGATCGCCCGGGCCCGGCGGACCCGGCTGCGCACGCTGTTCCTGCGCAGCGTGCTGTTCCCCGCGGTGGACGTCTCCTACGTCGTGCCGGTGGTCACCGTGCTGCTGGTCGGCGGCGCGCTGCACATCCACGGGCTGCTCTCGCTCGGCGCCGTCGCGGCGGCCGCGCTCTACCTGCGCCAGCTCGCCGTGCCGCTGGACGCGATCCTGATCTGGCTGGAACAGCTGCAGAGCAGCGGCGCGTCGTTCGCCCGGGTCGAGGGGCTCGCGGTGATCCCGCGCGCGGTGGTGACCGAGCGGCACGCGCCCGACAGCGACCGGATCGAGGCCTGCGGCGTCCGGTACGCCTACGACGGCGGCCGCGACGTCCTGCGCGGCGTCGACCTGACCGTCCGCCCGGGGGAGCGGCTGGCGCTGGTCGGGCCGTCCGGCGCGGGCAAGTCCACCCTCGGTCGGCTGCTCGCCGGCATCGACCGGCCCCGGGCCGGCACGCTGACCGTGGGCGGGGTGGCGATCGCCGAGCTGCCGCCGAGCCTGCTGCGCCGCCAGGTCGTGCTGGTCACCCAGGAACACCACGTGTTCCGCGACGCGGTCCGCGACAACCTCACCCTGGCCGCCCCGGAGGCGTCCGACGACGACCTGCGCTCGGCGCTGGCCATCGTCGGCGCGGACTGGGCCCGCGACCTGCCGGACGGCCTGGACACCCGGCTGGGCGGTGACGGCCTCATCCTCGACGGCGCGCAGGCGCAGCAGCTCGCGCTGGCCCGGGTGGTGCTCGCGGATCCGCACACGGTGGTGCTGGACGAGGCGACGGCCCTGCTGGACCCGACGACGGCGCGGGACGCGGAGCGGTCGCTGGCGGCGGTGCTGCACGACCGCACGGTCATCGCGATCGCCCACCGGCTGCAGACGGCGCACGACGCCGACCGGGTCGCGGTGATGGACGGCGGCCGGCTGGTGGAGCTGGGCACGCACGACGACCTGGTCGCGGCGGACGGGACGTACGCGGCGCTGTGGCGGACCTGGCACGGCTGAGCACTCCGGTCGGCGACAGCGCCTGAACGTCCGGATGACCCGGCGCCGCCGGTCGGCGACGCCGGGTGGGTGGATGGTGCGGGTCACGCGTCGGTGATGCGCCAGAGCTGGTGGCTGGTGTTGTCGAACGGGCGGGTCACCGCCTGGTAGTCCGCCCCGCTGTAGTCGTAGGCGTCCACGTAGCGGCCGCGGCTGCTGACCGACTCCACCCAGAAGTAGCCGCTCGTGTGCTGCCACAGCCGCCAGCGCTGGGTGGTGTTTTGCTGCTCGGGGCGGGTCACCACGCGGTAGTCCAGCTCGGGGATCTCGTGCGCGTCCAGATAGCGGCCGCTGCTCACCTGCTGGAAGGTGTACTCGTTGTTGCCCCAGTCGGTCAGGATCCACCGCTGGGTGTGGTCGTTCTGGCGGGTGCGGGTGACCACGTTGAAGTCCTTGCCCGCGAACTCATGGGCGTCCAGGAACCGGCCCAGGCCGTTCTGGTCCAGCCGAACGATCCGCGTGGCCAGCGCCGCGGCCGGTGCCGCGGCGGCCGGCGCCGCCGCCGTCGTGAGTAACATCGTCATGGCGAAGCCGGCGCCTGCTAACAGCTGCACAAGTCGTCTCATGGGGTCCACGGTGCCGACCCGCCCTGACGTGCCGCTGAAGCGACGCTGACGCCGGCCCTACTCCAGAAGCTTGCCGCGGACGGTCTCAGCGTCGGCGTGCCCGAGCTCGTCGAGGATGATCAGCGCGCGCCGCCAGGCCGCACGGGAACCGGCCCGGTCGCCGGCGGCGCGCCGGGCGTCGGCCAGATGGGACAGCACGATCGTCTCGGCGTACCGGATGCGCAGCCCGCGGATCAGGTCGAGCGACTTCAGATAGCAATCGGCCGCCCGGTCGTGCTCGCCGAGGTTGGCGTGCACGCGACCCAGACTGTCCCAGGCCTGCGCCTCGCCGTGCCGGTCGCCGGTCTCCTCGTGCAGGGCGACGGCGCGGCGGCAATGGTCGAGCGCCTGCTGATGCTCGCCGAGGTGGGTCAGGTACCAGCCGATCGTGTTGTGCCCGTCGGCCTGCCCCGCCCGGTCGGCCGTGGCCTCGTACAGGGTCATCGCCCGGCGTGCGTACGCCAGCGCCTCCGCGTAGCGGCCCTGCCGGTCCAGCACCCAGCCGAGGTTGAGCAGCGTCTGTGCCTGACCCGTGCGGTCGCCGGCATGGTCGAACAGACGCAGGGTGTGCCCGAAATTCTCGGTCGCGTCGTCCGGGCGGTCCAGCTTCGCGTACGCGCGGGCGAGACCCCAGTGAGCGTGTGCCTGACCGACGTCGTCGCGCAGCCGGCGGGCGGCCCCGAGCGCGACACTTTGGACGGCGATCAGGTCATGCCAGTAACTGTGGATGTCGAGGAAGTCCATCATCGTCCAGGCGATCCGCCAACTGTGCCCGGGGAAGCCGGTGCGGGCCGCCGCATCGGCCACCGCCAGCAGCACCGCCCGCTCCGCCGTGTACCAGTCGAGCGCCTGCCCGTAGTCGGCCGGCGGCTCCGGGCTGACACCGGGATGGGCGGCCTCCGCCACGACAGACTGCCGGTGGCCGTCCATCTGCCGCGCGGCGGCGTCGGCGCTGTGCAGGTAGTGGTCGAACATCCGCCGCCGGGCCTCGTCCCGCCCCGCCGCGTCGACCAGAGACTTCGCGTACGCGCGGAGCAGGTCGTGGAAGGTGTAGCGGCCGGGCCGGTGCTCGGTCAGCAGATGCGCCCCGGTCAGCTCGGCCAGCAACGGCCGTGCCGCCGCCGCGGTGCAGCCGCCGAGGCTCGCCGCCGCGGCCCGCGAGATGTCCGGCCCCGGGTGCAGGCCCAACAGCCGGAACAGCCGGGCCGCCGCGACGCTCAAGGTGCGGTAGGACCAGGAGAAGACCGTACGCACGTCGGTGGCCGGGTCGCCACCGTCGAACGGCTCCAGGCTGTCCGCGAACTCATGCAGCTCCGCGGCGATCGCGCTGAGCGGCACGTCCGGGCGGACGGCGGCCCGCGCGGCCACCACGGCCAGGGCGAGCGGCAGGCGTGCGCACCGCTCGATGATCTCGTCGGCCGCGGCCGGCTCCGCGCCTGCCTGCTCCGCGCCGAGGCGGGCGGTCAGCAGATCCCGGGCCTCCGCGACGCTGAGCACATCCAGCGGCACCGGGCGCGCCCCCTCGGCCGCGACCAGCGGGGTGAGCTGATCCCGGCTGGTGATCAGCACCAGGCAGCCGGGCGTGGCCGGCAGCAACGGCCGGACCTGGGCGGCGTCGCGTGCGTTGTCGAGCAGCACGAGGACCCGTTTGCCGGCCAGCACGCTGCGGTAGAGCGCGGCCTGGGCGTCCAGATCGGCGGGGATCCGCTGGGCGGGCACGGCGAACGCGTCCAGGAAACCGCGGACCGCCGTGGCCGGCTCCACCGCCCGGCCCTCGGCCTCGAACCCGCGCAGGTTGACGTAGAGCTGCCCGTCGGGGAACAGCCCCGCCGTCTGGTGCGCCCAATGCACGGCGAGGGCCGACTTGCCCACCCCGGGGGAGCCGCACAGCGTGGCGATCGCCATCGCCTGGTTGCCGGCCCGCACCGGGGCGGTGAGCAGCGCGTCGAGCTGCTTGAGAGGCCGGCGGCGACCGGTGAACCCCGGCACGGCCGCCGGCAGCTGGGCCGGGACGCCGCCGGCCGGACGTACGGTGACCGGCGTCGCCGGCAGATCGAGGACGGCGTCCTGCCGCAGGACGGCGGCCTCCAGCTTTCGCAGCGCCGGGCTCGGCACCACACCCAGATCGTCCGCCAGGCTGACCCGCAGCCGGCGGTAGGCGCCGAGCGCGTCGGCCTGCCGGCCGCTGCGGTAGAGAGCCAGGATGAGCTGGCTGTGGATCTGCTCGCGGTACGGGTGCCGGGACGCCAGGCGTTCCAGCTCCGGCACGAGCGACGTGTGCTCGCCCAGCGCCAGCCGGGCGTCGGTGAACGCCTCCCGGGCCGCCAGCTCCACCTGGTCGAGATGCGCGGCCTGCTCGGCCAGCCAGCGCAGGCCGGTGACGTCGGCGAGCGGCTGCCCTCGCCACAGATCGAGGGCGCCGCGGAGCCGGGACGCCCGGTCGGCGGGATCCGGCGACCGCCGGCCCTCGCTGATCAGCCGCTCGGCGACGGCGAGGTCGGTGGCGTCGTCGGGCAGCTCCAGGGCGTATCCGTGGGACCGCCCGGCGATCACCCCCGGCGCGCCGAAGTCGGCACGCAGCCGGGACACGTGCCGTTGCAACGTGTTCAAGGCGGTCGACGGCGGCGTGCCGTCCCAGACGATGTCGATCAGCCGGTCGGTGCCCACCACGCTGCCGGCGTCCAGCGCGAGCACCGCCAGCAGGGCCTTGCGGCGCAGCCCGGACACCCGGCGGGCCACACCACCCACGGCCAGATCGACCGGTCCGAGCAACCGCACCTGAATCCGGCTCATCCCACCCCCGGATCGAATGCTATCGACCTCCGGCGGACGCGGCCCGACACGGTCGGGCACCGGACTTTCCCTGACTCGGCCGAGCGAACACGGTGAGTAGCCGGGATTCCGCTCTTGGTTATCGGTACGGCAGACTCGGTGGCGACACTCGTCAATGTGCCGGGAGGTTTCGCATGCCCTTCCTCGATGTCGTCGATCCGGCGTTCGACTTCACCTCGCCGGAGGCGCTGGCCGCGCAGGCCGCTGACTGGTACGCCGACAGCCCGCTCGGTCTGCTGGTGCTGCGCTACGCCGAGACGCAGGAACTGCTGCGCGACCGCCGGCTGGACCACGGCGGCGACGGCTATCTGCGGCGCAACGGCATCACCTCCGGGCCGATCCACGACTGGTGGGTGCCGATGATCGTCAACCACGACGGTGCCGACCACCGCCGGCTGCGCGGCCTGGTCGGCCGGGCGTTCACGCCCCGCACCATCGACCTGCTGCGGCCGTTCATCCGGGCGAAGGCGGCGGAGCTGGCCGACGAGATCGAGGCCGCCGGCCAGGCCGAGTTCGTCGACGCGTTCGCCAACCGGCTGCCGCTGGCGGTCATGTGCGAACTGCTCGGTGTGCCCGCCGAGGACTACGCCACGTTCAGCGTCTGGACCAGCGACATCGGCATGGTCTTCAGCCTCGCGGCGGGCGGCGACGCGGCCGCGCGGGTCGAGCGGGCGGTCGCGGGCCTGGACGGCTATGTGGAGGCGCTGATCGACGACAAGGCCAAGCATCCGGCGGACGACCTGATCTCCGACATGGTCGCGGCCTGGCGGGCCGAGCGGACGGTCACCCGGGAGGAGCTTCGCAATCTGCTGGTCACGCTGGTGTTCGGCGCGCACGACAACACCCGCCACCAGTTCTCCAACACGATGGTCACCTTCGCCGAGCACCCCGCACAGTGGACGTTGCTGCGCGACCGGCCGGAGCTGGCCGAGCAGGCCGTCCGGGAGGCGATGCGCTGGCGGCCGTCGGCGGCGACCGTGTTCCGCCGCGCGGCCGAGGATTTCGAGTTCCGCGGCATGCCCATCGCCGCGGGCACGTTCCTGACCATGGCCGTGCAGGCCGCCCAGCGGGACCCGCGCGCTTATCCCGGCGGCGACGCGTTCGACATCACCGCTGTGCGTACGGCTCCGCTGCTGCAGTTCGGTGCCGGGCCGCACTACTGCCTCGGCACCGCGCTGGCCCATGCCGAGCTGGGTGAGGCGCTGCCGGTCCTCGCCCACCGGTTCGGCCCGCCGGTCATCGCCGGCGAGGTGACCTGGCGGCCGGCGTTCGGCATCCACGGCCCGAACGAACTCCCGCTGCGGTTCGCGGAGCCGGCCTGACCGCCCGGCAGCCGGCACACGCGCGGGCCGGCCACCGGATCCGCCGGTGGCCGGCCCGCCCGGTCGGAGGTCTACCAGGCTGTTGCCCGTGAGATGACCGGGCGTTCATCCCGCCGCCGCACAGCCGGGTCGCCCGTGCGGCGGTTGCGGGTCACTTCACGTGCTGGTCCAGGAAGCGGGTGAGCACGGGCCGGCTGATCTGGGTGGCGAAGCCGCCGTACAGGCCGTCGAAGGAGTGTTCGGTGGCCGGCAGCGTGAGCACGGTGTTCGGTACGCCTGCCGCGTCGAGCCGGGCCGCGAGGTCGGTGGCCTGGCCGGCGGGGACGACGCTGTCGTGTTCGCCCTGCAGGATGAGCGTCGGCGGCAGGCCGGGCCGCACGTAGGTGACCGGCGAGTTGCGCCGGTAGCGGTCGGGCACCGCGCCGGGCGTACCGCCGAGATAGGTTTCGATCATGCCCCGGGCGTCGGTGCTCTTCGTGTCGCGGTGCGCGGTGGTCAGGTCGGTCGGCCCGTAGAATTCCACCACCGCGCGCACCGAGGTGTCGCCGACGGCGCAGCTCGCCGGCACGGCGTCGTCGCCAGCCGTGTAGGCGACCAGCGTGGCGAGGTTGGCGCCGGCGGAGTTGCCGCCGAGCACGATGCGGTCGGGGTCGACGCCGTGCCGGGCGGCGTTGGCGCGGACCCAGCCGACGGCGCACTTGACGTCGCCGGGAGCCTTCTCCCACCCGGGGTCGCCGGCCGTGGAAAGGCGGTAGTCCACGGCGAAGACGGTGAGCCCCTGACTGGTGAGCCACTGGAAGTAGGCCGGCATCTGGGCGCGGTCCCCGCTGACCCAGCCACCGCCGAACACGTAGATCATGGCGGGCCGTGGGCCTGCTGTTCCTCCGGGCTGCCAGACGTCCACCTTCAGTGCGACGCCGTCCACTGTCGCGTAGGTCTCGGTCGCCGACGGCGCGGCGGTGCCGCCGTCGGGGCCGGTGAAGTAGGCGGGCAGGGAGAGGGCGACGGCATTCGCCGCGGCGGTGCGCCACAGCAGCACGGAGGGCACCGCCGCGCCGAGAACCAGCAGAATCGTCAGTGCCCCGGCCACGCCGGACCACCGCCTCCGGCCGGTGCGCCAGGCGCGCCACAGCAGCAGGCCGCCGAGCAGAGCGGGTACGAGCAGGTACAGGTTGAACGAGTAGGCGCTGATGGCGAGGCCGAGCAGCAGCGGGCCGGGTGCCGTCGGCAGGGCCAGGCCGAGCAGCGCCGCCGCGGCGATGATGGTCCACACGGCCGCGGCCACCCGGTACGGCCAGCGGCCCCGGACCCGGACCGATTCGTTGATGACGTTCATGATGATGATCGTCGGGCTCGGGGCCGGGGCGAACAACGCCAGTTTCCGCAGCGTTCGATTAGCCACCGGTTAACGGTCGACCCGACGTGCTCGCCTCATTCCCGGTGTTGGCCAGGGTGGTCATCGTGCCTTCACCGGTGGGTCGGGAAGTTGCTGCGGAAGACGTTGTGTGGATCGTGGTGCCGCTTGATGTCGCGGAGGCGATCGAGCACGGCCGGGGTGAAGGCGTCGGCCACGCTCTCGCCGGGGTTGAGGAAGGTGTAGGGCTTGCGGCCGCTGATGGGCAGCGCGGCGGCGAGCGCGGCCTGCTTGCCGGTGACAGCTTCGGCGGTGGCCGGGTCGGTGGGGATACCGAACAGGTACAGGGCGTACGGCTCGGTGAGCGGGCCGTGCGGACCGTCGGACGGCCGGGTGAATCCGCCGCCAAGATGCCGGATCTGCACGCTCAGCAGCGGGGCGATCGGCTCCGCCAGCAGGGTCTTGACCGCGGCGTCGCCGAGGTCGGTCAGCAGTTCGCCGTGCGACAGACCCGGGCCGGGATCGGTGGGTTCCGCGGTGATGCCGCCGAGCTCGGAGACCGCCATCATGCGCCTGCCGTCGGACAGCGGAGCGGGCAGCCGGTCCAGCGGGCCGAGCAGGACCAGAGCCTCGCTCTCCGCGCCCAGATAGGTGGCGTCGACGGCGACCATCGGGTCGGCGCCGGGAAAATGCAGCAGGTCCAGCCAGACCGTCAGCTCGGGTGGGGCGGTGCTGGTGATCCGCAGATAGGCGTCCATGACGTCCGGGGCGTGCTCGGCGGCCCACAGCATCCGGCCGCCGTACAGGCTCGGGGCGGGGTGCAGGGCCAGTTCGAGGGCGGTGACGATGGCGAAGTCGCCGCCCGCGCCGCGCAGCGCCCAGCACAGGTCGGGGTCGGTGCCGGCGGTGATGTGCCGCTGACGGCCTTCGCTGTCGACGATGTCGAAGGCGGTGACGCTGTCGGCGACCCAGCCGTGGGCGCGGCCGAACCAGCTCAGCCCGCCGCCGAGGGCGACCCCGGCGACGCTCACCACCGGGGAGCTGCCGGGAAGGCCGGTCAGGCCGTACGGCGCGGTGCCGGCCTGGAGCCGGCCGGACGATACGCCCGCGCCGACGCGGGCACGCCGGGTCGCCGGATCGACCTCCAGGGCCTGCAGCCGTGCGGTACGCAGCAGGATCGTGTCGTCGGTGCGCCCGGTCGCGCCGTGGCCGCTGGGTTGCGTCGCGATGGCCCTCCCGGTGCGGCGGGCGTGCCGGACGAGCGCGGCGATGTCGTCGGCGTCGGCGGCCTCGACCACGGCCGCCGCCGGCTGCTCGATCGCCAGGTTCCACGGGCGGCGGGCGGCGTCGAAGCCGGGGTCGCCGGGCAGCCAGACCCGGCCACGGACGACGGAACGCAGGATATTCAGGTCATTCATGAGTGGTCTGCTCCTCGGAGGACGGGAGGCGGCGTTCGCCTGGGACCACGATCGCCCCGATCATCGGTGCGGAACAATGCGAAAGATCGAAACGCCGGTTGAGCCGTGGGTTATCGTTCGGTGCCGCGGATCCGTCGATGAGAGCGCGTTTCTTGTTCGATCCGAATGGGGGTCGGGCGATCGGGTGACTTCCGGCCCGGGAGGACGGAAGATTCCCCTTTCAGCTCAGCTGCGACCGCGGTGGACCCGATCGGGACGGCAATGCGCATTGCGTCGCCGGGATGCGCTGTGCCAACCTGGCCGCCGGATCAGCCGCGGGCCTCCGCCGGCGGCGACAGCAGAAGGCAGTCGAGTGAATTCGAAGCATTCCAGGCGCGACACCGCGGGCAGATTTCTCGCCGGCGTTGTTCTCACGCTCTCCCTCGCCGGCATGTCAGGCTGCGGCTTTATGGGCGACGGGCCAAGACGCGATCCCATCGGAGGCGTCGACCTTCAAGGCTTCTGCGACGACCGTTCTTTCGAAATATTCGACGAAGCCGGCGCGAGCGTGACCTGCCACGAGAATATCGACCTGCTTGCCGCCTGTAAGCGTGAATACAACGACGCGGTGATGTTCAAGCTGAAGGATCCGGCCAACCCCAAGACCGGCCTCTGTTACAAGCGCATGGATGCGTCCAGTGACGCGTCTCTGGGTGGTATCAAGGACATGACCGGCTACTGCGGGAAGGTGTATCCGGGTCCCGGCGAAGCCATCGACAACCGAGTCCGCGCGGAACTTGTCGGCAAGACCTGGCAGTGCCGCATGCCGGTGGATGTCTCGGCCGTCTGCGTCGGGCAGCACAACGACATGAAGCTGTGGGCGGATCGCGTCGACAACCTCTGGCACTGCTACCGGAAGGAGTAGTTCCGCGCGGACCGGGCCCGCGACCGGTCGGACGGCCTGGACACCCGGCTCGGCGGCGACGGCCTCGCCCGCGAAAGTCAAGCATCGATAGAGTCGGATGCCCGACATCGGAAGACATCGTTTGTTTTCTATGTCTGCGGTAGTGCCTCGCTCTAACGTGGACGATGGCCGCCGGCGGCATCCTCGGCCACCGAGTCCGGCGGGCCCTCGGGGAGGACGTCATGTCCCGCATCCAGTCCCGTCGCCCGGTCCTGATCGCCGTCGTCCTGCTGCTGATGCTCGCCCTGGCCGTGCAGGCCGGCGCGGTCGGCGGCACCGGGCGGGACCAGGCGCCGGCCGGCCTCGGCACACCGACCGGGCCGTTCACCCAGGACCCGCGGCGCACCATCCTCGCCGCCGCTGCCGCCCAGCCGCTGTGCGCGGCGGCGGACCTGCCGGCCGCCGCGAGCGCGGTGGCCGAGCCGCGGAAGCATCTGCTGCTCTCGCACGACGACGCGGGGCTGGCCTTCGCCCCGGSCTCGGTGAAAGCGCGCACCGCCATCCAGGCGCGGTCGCTGTGCGCCGGCGACCTGCCCGAGCTGGACTCCGGGATGACCAACGTGACCGCCGGTCCGCGCCGGGGGTACCGGTTCCTCCCGCACGCCACGTTCGCCGGTGATCTCGAGGTCAGTCTGCCGTACGATCCGGCCCTGATCCCGCCCGGCCAGACCCACAAGGACGTGCGGGTCTTCTTCTTCGACGAGAAGGCGAAGGTCTGGACGGCGCTGCCGGGCACCGAAGTGGACACCGCCTCGGCGACCGTGCGCAGCACCACCGACCACTTCACCGACATGATCGCGGCCACCGTCACGGTGCCGGACCACCCCGAGACGGCCAGCAACGACCCGACCAGCATCAAGAACATCAGCACCGCCGACCCGTCGGCCGCGATCAACCTGATCGAGCCGCCGACGGTGAGCAGCGACGGCGCCGCGCGGGTCAGCTATCCGCTGGAGGTGCCGCCGGGCCGCGCCGAGATGGCACCGCAGCTCGCCCTCGGCTACTCGTCCGGCCAGCCCGGCGGCTGGGTCGGCACGGGCTGGGACCTGGCGCTGCCGGCCGTCTCGGTGGAGACCCGCTGGGGCGTGCCGCGCTACGGGGCCGCCAAGGAGACCGAGACCTACCTGCTCAACGGCTCCGAGCTGACGCCGGTCGCGCACCGCGGCGAGCAACCGGCGCGGACTGCGGAGAAGGTGTTCCACACCCGCACCGAGGGCGACTTCAGCCGGATCGTGCGCCACGGCGACAGCCCGGCCACGTACTGGTGGGAGGTCACGGCCAAGGACGGCACCCGGAGCATCTTCGGCGGCACGCCGGAGGCGCGCCTGGCCGACGGCGCGGGCAACATCTTCCGCTGGCCGGTGCGCGAGGTCCGCGACCTCAACGGCAACACCATCACCTACTCGTACGCCACCGTGTCCGACCCGGGCGTGGCCGGCGGGACCGTGCCGGGCGTGCAGATCTACCCGAAGTCCATCAACTACACCGGTTTCGGCGACCAGCCCGGCGCGTACACGGTGACCTTCGTCCGCGACCGTGAGCTGCCCGGTTGGCAGCGCCGCCCGGATGTGGAGATCAGCGCCCGCGGCGGGTTCAAGATGGTCACCGCCGACCTGCTCAGCCGGGTCGAGGTGCGGCGCGGCGAGCAGCAGGTCCGGCGCTACGACCTGACGTACACCCGGGGCGCGTTCGGCAAGTCGCTGCTGGCCGAGGTGACCCAGTTCGGCAGCGACGGCACCGCGTTCCACACCAACCGCTTCGGCTACCACGACGACGTGCGTGACGACGCCGGCGGCTATGCCGGTTTCGCCGCGGCCGGCACCTGGCAGACCGGCGACGACGACGTCAGCGTCAGCCTGCTCGGCCGGGGCCAGGCCAGCGCCCTGGGCGGCACCCGTACGTCGAGCACGGGCGGGCACGCGTACGCCGGCTTCAACCCGTCCGTGGGCCAGAAGCAGGGCTCGGCCGGCGCGAAGGTCGGCTTCACCTCGGGCGACGCCGAGGGTGTGCTCACCATGATCGACCTGAACGGCGACGGCCTGCCGGACAAGGTGTTCAAGAAGGGCGACGCCGTCTCGTTCCGGCTGAACACCTCGGGCCCGGACGGCTCGACCGACTTCGCCGCCACCGCCACCCGGGTGCCCACCCTGCCCGCGTTGTCCCGCGAGCGCACCAGCACCAAGTCGGCCGGCGCGGAGCAGTACCTGGTCGGCAACGCGTTCGTGAACAAGTCCCGGACCGACACCAGCAGCTCCACGTACTTCGCCGACGTCAACGCGGACGGCCTGCCCGACCTGGTGGACAACGGCGTGGTCCGGTTCAACCGGCTGGGCACCGACGGCGTGCCCACCTTCGGCACGGACAGTTCGGGCACCCCGGTGCCGATCGAGGACGGCGTCGCCGACCCGGTCCCGCCGCCGGCCCCGGATCCCGAGCAGGAGTTCCCGCTGGTCGACACCGTGCGCCGGTGGACCGCGCCGTTCGACGGGCGGGTCGCGATCACCGGCGACGTCAACCTGGTCCGCGACGACAGCCCGGCGCGTGCCGGGCACGCGGCGGACGGCGTACGCGTGGCGGTGCAGCACGGCGGCACCGAGCTGTGGTCGGCGCGCATCGAGGGTGCCGACTACGCGCCGCGTACCCCGGAGAACGTGGGGTCGATCGCCGTGCGTGGCGGCGACCACCTCTACTTCCGCGTCGGCTCGGTCGACGACGGCGCGTTCGACCAGGTCGCCTGGGACCCGCAGGTCGGGTATCTGGACGCGGCGCCGGCGCCCGACGTGAACGGCCTGGACGTGTACCGCTACCGCGCGTCCGAGGACTTCGTGCTCGCCGGCCGGCGCGGCTCGCACGTCCTCGCGCCGCTCAACGGCACCGTGCGGCTCTCCGGGGCGCTGACCAAGTCGGTGGCCACCACCGACGACGTCACCGTGCTGGTGATCAAGAACGGCGAGACGGTCGCCAGCGAGCGGATCGCGGCCGCCGTCACCGGCACGGTCGACGTCGGCCGCGACCTGGCGGTCGCCAAGGAAGACAAGATCGAGCTACGGGTACGGGTGGACTCGCCGATCGACGTGACCGCCGTGCGGTGGCGGCCGCGCATCGCCTACGTCGCCTCCCCGGAACTGCCCGAGGTGAACGACGAGAACGGCGACCCGCTGGTCCAGTTGCACCCGCCGTTCGACATCGACATGTACGCCCCGGTCGCCGCCAGCGGCCCGCAGCAGCCGTGGCGCGTGCCGCAGACCGGCACCGTACGCCTGACCCCGCGGCTCACCGCCGAGGGCGACGGCGGCTCGGTGATCTTCACCGTCAAGCGCCGCGGCGAACTGGTCGCCAAGCACACCGTGCCGGTCGGCGGCGACGCGTCGTTCGACCTGGAAGTCACCGCGGACGACGAGCTGTACCTGGACTTCTCGGTGGCCGACCCGGCGCTCGCCAAGCGGCTGTCCGAGCCGCGGGTCGAGGTGCGCCCGGCCGGCGCACCGGAGGACGAGCCGGTGCTCGCCCCGGCCACCCTGCACGCCGCCGCGGTTCCCGGCATCTTCGCCACGCCGTACCGCGGCTGGGCGTACGCCGGATACAACGGCCAGGGCGACCGGGCGACCGCCCCGATCGCCGAGGCCGAGCTGGCGAAGCCCTTCAACGAGGAGTCCACTTTCGACCCGTTGACCGCGCCCGCCCACCCGTTCCTGCCCTTCCCCGAGCAGGACTCGTGGCGCGGGACGGATGACGAGGGCTGGGTGCGCGCCGGAACGGTGAGCAGCTCCCGCTTCGGCCCGGACCCCATCGGGCCGGACGCCGAGCCGGCGGCGGTGGCGGCGGCGAGCCGGGCCGTGACCCGGCGCAGCAGCGCGAGCCAGACCGCGGTCGGCGGCGGCGCGTCGTTCCTCTCCGGTTCGGTGTCCAAGGGCGACACCTCCGGCGACACCGAGTTCCTGGATCTCAACGGCGACCGCTACCCGGACGTCGTCAGCGGCGGCAAGGTGCAGTACACGACGCCCGGCGGCGGGCTGGAGAGCGCCGCCCGGCCGGTGGACGGCCTGGGCAAGCCCCGGCAGGGCAAGGCATCCGCGCTGAACGTGGGTGTCGGCGGCAGCCCGGCCGCGTTCTTCGCCAACTCCTCCGGCGACGTCGACACCGGGCAGGGCAGCCGGCGCAGCAACGGCACCGGCACCCAGATGACCCCGCTCGGTCTCAACGGCGGGCTCGGCGCCGGCGACTCCACCCCGGCCACCGACCTGATCGACGTCAACGGCGACGGCCTGCCCGACCGGGTCTCGTCCGGCGGCGGCAAGCTGACCGTGGCGCTCAACCTCGGTTACGGCTTCGCGCCGGCCGAGCCGTGGGGCGACGCCGCCCTCAACGCGGGCGGCAGCGAGAACGGCTCGATCGGCGCCTCGCTCGGCTTCAACCGCGGCATCTACGACTTCGCCGGCGGCCTCTCGCTGAGCAAGGACAAGTCGCAGACCAGCCAGACCCTGCTCGACCTCAACGGCGACGGCCTGCTGGACCGGGTCCGCCCGGGCGGCGCCCAACTGCGGGTGGGCTTCAACACCGGCAACGGCTTCGCCCCGGACGTCGCCTGGGGCGGCGCGCTCAGCGGCGTGTGCGCCGACGACACCCGGCTGGGCGTCTCCGACATCGACTGGGACAAGGCCCGGATCTGCTCGGGCAGCACCGGCCTGGGCGCCGGCGTCTACTTCACCATCCCGATCGGGCCGCTCTGCCTGTTCGCCTGCTACATCATCATCAACCCGGGCGCGGACACCAGCCGGAACATGGCCCGCGAGGAGGCCTCGCTGCGCGACGTCGACGGCGACGGGTACGCCGACCACGTCGCCAGCACCCGCGACAGCAGCATGCGGGTGGCGCTGAACAAGACCGGCCGCACCAACCTGCTCAAGTCGGTGCAGCGCCCGCTCGGCGCCACGATCACCCTCGACTACCGCCGGTCGGGCAACACAGTGGACGCTCCCGACTCGCAGTGGGTGCTGTCCCAGGTGGACGTCTTCGACGGGCACCGCGGCGACGGCGCGGACACCCGGCGCACCACGTACGCCTACGAGGGCGGCGTCCTCGACCGCCGGGAGCGCACGTTCCTGGGCCACGCCAAGGTCGTCGAGCAGCACCGCGACCCGGCCCGGTCGAACGCCGTCTACCGGACCATCACCACCGAGTACCGCACCGACAGCGTCTACACGGCCGGGCTGATCTCCCGCCGGACCACGGCGGACGCCGCCGGGCGCAAGTTCACCGAGACCGTGCACAGCTACCGGCTGCGCGACGTGGCCACCGGCGCCGAGGTCACCGATCCCCGCAGCCTGACCGCGACCGTGTTCCCCGAGCCGGTGCGCACCGACCGGCGGTTCTACGAGGGCGGCACGACCGCGGCGAAGAGCACGTTCAGCACGACGGCGTACGACGCGCTCGGCAACGTCGCCAAGGCGTTCGACGCCGGTGACGCCGGCACACTGGACGACACCGAGACGACGTACGGCTACGCGAACTGCCTCGGCTCGTACGTGGTCGGCGCCGGGACCAGCATCGCGGTGACCGCCCCCGGCCGGGCCGGCAAGGAGCTGCGCCGGCGGGCGGCCGACGTGGACTGCGCCTCCGGCGACGTCACGCAGGTGCGCGAGACGCTGGCGGCGAGCGGCGCGGACGCGGTCGCGGTCACCGACCTGGAGTACTTCCCGACCGGGCTGCTGCGCACGGTCACCGGGCCGAAGAACGCCAAGGGACAGCGGTACAAGCTGACCTACGAGTACGACACCGAGGTGCAGACCTATGTCACCCGGGTGCTGGACAGCTTCGGGCTGTACTCCTCCAGCGCGTACGACCTGCGGTTCGGCGCCGTGCAGCGGTCGGTCGACACCAACGGCAACATCACCGACACCGCGTACGACGAGTTCGGCCGGGCCACCTCAGTCGTCGCCCCGTACGAGCAGGGCGGCGACACGCCGACCATCCGCTTCGAGTACCACCCCGAGGCGGACGTGCCCTGGGCGCTGACCCGGCACCTGGACAAGTTCCGCAGCGCCACCGACACCATCGACACGGTCACGTTCACCGACGGCCTGGGCCGCAGCATCCAGACCAAGAAGGACGCGTCGGTATACACCGGCCCGGACTCGGCGCCGCAGGACACGATGACGGTCTCCGGCCGGGCCGAGGTCGACTTCCTCGGCCGCACGGTCGCCACCTCCTACCCGGTGACCGAGCCGGTCGGCACGCCCGGCGTGTTCAACGCCGACGTCGACGCCGAGCAGCCGACCCGGATCAGCTACGACGTGCTGGACCGCGGCACCCGGATCACCCTGCCGGACGGCAGCGTCACCCGGACCGCGTTCGGCTTCGGGGCGGACCGGGCCGGGGTCACCCAGTTCCGCACGGTCACCGTCGACGCGGGCGGCTCCGAGAAGCGCACCTTCCACAACGTCCGGGACCTGGTCACCGGCGTGCAGGAGCCGCACGTCGCGCCGTCCGGGCTGCCGTCCACGATCTGGACCAGCTACGCCTACGACCCGCTGAACCAGCTCGTCGAGGTCCGCGACGACAAGGACAACCTGAGCAAGACGGAATACGACCTGGCCGGCCGCCGGATCAGCACCACCACCCCGGACGGCGGGCGCACCGACAACGTGTACGACACCGCCTCGAACGTGGTCGCCAAGGTCACCGCGAACCTGCGGGACAAGAACAAGAAGATCACCTACACGTACGACTTCAACCGGCTCGAGCGCATCACCTACCCGATCAACAGCAAGAACAACATCACCTACAAGTACGGCCTGCCGGGCGCCCCGGAGAACACGGCCGGCCGGGTGACCACCATCCTGGACGGCGCCGGACAGCAGGAGTTCGGCTACGGCCGGCTCGGCGAGAAGGTCCGCGAGACCCGCACGGTGGGCGCCCACGACGACGACTTCTCCCTGGTCGTCGACACGTCGTCGGTCCGGAAGTCCTACACGACCCGCTACCTCTACGACACCTTCGGCCGGTTGCAGGACCTGACCTACCCGGACGGCGAGAAGCTGACCTACGCCTACGACTCCGGCGGCCAGGTGCGGGCGGCCTCCGGGTCGAAGACCGGGCACACGTACGCGTACGTGAACCGGCTGGAGTACGACAAGTTCGACCAGCGGGTGCTGCAGGAGGCCGGCAACGGGACGCGCACCGAGTACACGTACGGCGCCGAGGACCGCCGGCTGGCCACCCTGGCGGCGACCGGCGTCCAGGGCCAGTTCCAGAACCTGAGCTACGGCTACGACCCGGTCGGCAACGTCAAGTCGATCGTCAACGACGTCGCGGTGCGCCCGCGCACCGCCGACAGCATCGCGACCGGGCCGACCTACCAGGCCTTCCGGTACGACGACCAGCACCGCCTGCTGGAGGCCAACGGCAGCTACGTGGCGGACCCGGCGAAGACCGACGAGTACCAGGTCATCCTGAACTACGACTCGATCGACAACATCGTCGGCAAGTGGCAGCGCCACGAGTTCGTCAAGACCGACTCCGGCGACCGCGAGCGGCAGGACAAGACCAGCTACGACTGGGTCTACCACTACGAGGGCCGGCAGCCGCACGCGGCCAACAAGATCGGCGACACCTCGTACGGCTACGACCTGAACGGCAACCAGACCAAGCGCGGCGACCGCGACCTGGACTGGGACGAGGAAAACCAGATCCGCAGCATCGACGACGACGATGACAGCGAATACAAGTACGACGCCTCCGGCACCCGCGTGGTCAAGGACGAGGACGGCAGCGAGACCGCGTACGTCAACCAGTACTTCACCCTGCGCAACGGGGAGAAGGGCACCAAGCACGTCTTCGTCGGCACCAACCGGATAGCGTCCAAGGTGGTCCGCACGGGCGATCACAAGGACCCGGCGCCGTACGAGAAGGACCAGTTCTTCTTCCACGTCAACCACATCGGCAGCAGCACGGACGTCACCGACGCCGACGGCAAACTGGCCCAGCACCACGAGTACTTCCCGGGTGGCGAGGGCTGGGTCAGCGAGTCGAAGCACTACGACCCCGACCCGGAATACCGGTTCGCGGGCAAGGAACTCGACAAGGAGACCGGGCTCTACTACTTCGGCTCGCGCTACTACGACCCGCGTACCGGTGCCTGGCAGAGCCCGGATCCGCTGGCCGAGGGCTACCTGGGCGGCGGGCCGCAGGGCGGGGTGTTCAACCCGGACAACCTCAACTCGTACGCCTTCGGCTACCAGAACCCGCTGAAGTACACCGACCCCGGCGGCGCGCTGCCCAGCCCGTTCCAGCTGCTCAGCATCGGCAGCGGCGTCGTCAGCTTCGTGCAGAACGTCCGCGAGGGCAACTACGGCGCGGCGGTCGTGGACGCGGCCGGCGTGGCCCTGGACACGGCGACCTTCTTCACCCCGATCCCCAGCGCGGCGGGCACGGTGGTCAAGGCGGTCCGCGGCGTCGACAAACTGGCCGACGGAGTCCGCACGGCGGACAAGGTCGGTGACACGGCCAAGCTCTCGAACCAGGCCGGCGACGCGTCCACGGTGGTCAAGAGCGGGGCCAAGTCCCAGGCGGACGAGGCGGGATCGACCGCGGCCACCAAGGGCGCCGACTGCCTGACGAACAGCTTCGCCCCGGGAACGCTGGTCCTGATGGCGGACGGCTCCCGCAAGCCGATCGAGCAGGTCGAGGTCGGCGATCTCGTGCTGGCCACCGACCCGGAAACCGGCAAGACGGTGAAGAAGAGGGTAACCGCGGCGATCATCGGCCAGGGCGTCAAGGACCTGATCGACATCGCGATCGAATCCGGCGGCTCGGTCCGCACGGTGACGGCGACCGCCGGCCACCCGTTCTGGGTCTCCGAACTCGGCCGGTTCGTCGACGCGGCGGACCTACCGGTCGGCGGATCCCTGCTGACCGGAGACAGCAGGACGGCTCGGATCACGGCTACCACCGCGTCATCCGGCCTGGCGCAGGTGTACAACCTGACGGTCGATGAGATCCACACCTACTACGTGCTTGCCGGGGACTCGCCGGTCCTGGTCCACAACTGCGGCGGTACCCGGACGGCGCCCAGCGGCCAGCCACATTCCAAGAAGTGCCAATGCGCCGAGGGCGAGAAGCCGCGCATCGTCCGCAACGAGGGTGGGAGACTCGGCAAGCCGGCGACTCGTCAGCAAGACGTCGACCTCCAGAACGAACTCATGGACCTCAATCCGGACTGGAAGCACGTCGCGGGTGGCACCAAGCCGCAAAAGGCCGTATACGGACCGGAGGGTGACTACAAGTTCCCCGACCTGACGTTCCAGAAGCCCGACGGGTCGAACGTCTTCGCCCAGACCGCGGACGTAGGAGCCGACGGGCTACTGACAACGCGCGAGCTCGACAACGCGGCCGCTATCGGGAAATGGGGCCAAGGACCGGTGATTACCGTGCCCAAGGCTCGATAGCGGGGAAACCGGGCGGGAGGAGCATGATGAGTGGCATGACCGCGATCTCCAGCGAGCGGGCCACCGAGCTGTTCCTCCTGCCCGAGGACGAGGTGGCGCTGTGCGAGGCGATCCGGCGGGAGTTCCCGGAAGTCGCCTTTCTTGACGAGAGTCGATGGGTGGATCCCGTCACGCCCCCCGTCCGGGGCAGCGTGCTGGAATGCGGGTCGATCGCGGGATTCTGGAATCGTGAGTTGTACCCGGTGCTCCAGGGCCGCCGCCGGGCCAACGGGCGGGTCGACGGTCCGGAGGCGGAGGTCGTGCAGTGGCTGCGGAGCCTGGTCCGCGGCCCGGGTGTCTTGCACCACGGTCGCTGGGCCTACTCGATGCCGGCCACTGCCGATCCCCGGATGCTCGACTTCGTCGACCAGGTCTGGCGCATCCTGCTGTCCCAGACCACCAATCGGATGAGGCGCGCATCAGCGGAGCATCCAGACGCCCCCGAGCGCAGGTTCCGGGTCGGCGCGCTCGCGTTTCAGCAGGCCGCCAGGGGCCGGCTCGAACTCGCCGCCGATGCGCTCCGGCTCGCCCCGGAGATCGGGTTCGAGTGGCCCAAGGAATGACGCCGCTTCGATCGCCGGGCATCGCCGCCGGCGCTCGTCGCCCTGGGACCGACCCATGCCTTCAACGCTGCTTTGCTCTGCTTCCCCATCGGAAACGCCGTTCGCGTTACGGACCCTTCGGTCAATGCCGGCTTGACCGAAGGCAGAACGTCAATGCCGGCTTGACCGAAGGCAGAACGTCAATGCCGGCTTGACCGAAGGCAGAACCCGGACGTTCCCATCCAGTGCTTCCTATGGGGAAGCAGAGCGGAGCAAAGCGACGGCGCCCATAGCGGGGGCGAGGCCCCAACGGGTCCTCCGGTCTCGCCCGCGTGCTGAGTCAGGAGGGTTCGTAGGCGAGGTTCGGCCGTAGCCACCGCTCGACGTCGGCGACGCTCATGCCGCGGCGGGCCGCGTAGTCCTCGATCTGGTCCTTGGCGATGCGGCCCACCGTGAAGTATTTGGCCGCCGGGTGGGCGAAGATCAGGCCGCTGACGCTGGCGGCCGGCGTCATCGCGAACGACTCCGTCAGGCCCAGGCCGAGCTTCGCCGCCTCCAGCAGGTCGAAGAGCTCCTGCTTCTCGCTGTGGTCCGGGCTGGCGGGGTAGCCGAGCGCCGGCCGGATGCCGCGGAAGCGTTCCGCGTGCAGATCGGCGAGGTCCGGCTGGGCGTCCGGCTCGAACCAGTCGCGCCGGGCCTGCAGGTGGATGTATTCGGCGAACGCCTCGGCGAGGCGGTCGGCGAGCGCCTTGACCATGATCGCGCGGTAGTCGTCCTGCTGGCTCTCGTAGTGCGCGGCCAGGGTTTCGGCGCCGTGGATCGTGACCGCGAAGCCGCCCAGGTGATCGCCTTCCGGGGCCACGTAGTCGGCCAGGCAGCGGTTGTCGCGGCCCTCAGGCTTGACCGTCTGCTGGCGCAGCATCGGGAAGCGCGTCCCGTTCCGCAGGACGATGTCGTCGCCCTCGGAGTGCGCGGGCCAGTAGCCGTAGACGCCGCTGGCCTGGAACGACTCGTTCGCGATGATCTCGTCGAGCAGGGTGTTCGCGTCGTCGTAGAGTTCGCGGGCGACGGGCTGGTCCAGGATCGCCGGGAACTTGCCCTTGAGCTCCCAGGCCAGGAACAGGAACTGCCAGTCGATCATCTCGCGCAGCGCGGACAGGCTCGGCTCGACCGTCCGCAGGCCGGTGAACGCCGGGGTGGGCAGGTCGCTGAAGTCGACCACCTCGCGGTTGGCCCGGGCCTGCGCGACGGTGAGCATCGGCTGCGAGCGCCGGTTGGCGTGCGCCTCGCGGAGGCGTTCCTGCTCGATGCGGTTGGCCGCGTCCAGCTTCTCGGCGCGGCCGTCGTCGAGCAGGTCGGAGACCACGCCGACGACCCGGGACGCGTCGAGCACGTGCACGGTGGTGCGGTCGTACGCGGGCGCGACGCGTACCGCGGTGTGCTGCTTTGAGGTCGTCGCCCCGCCGATCAGCAACGGCAGTTTCAGGCCGCGGCGCTGCATCTCGGCGGCCACGGCGACCATCTCGTCCAGCGACGGTGTGATCAGCCCGGAGAGCCCGACCGCGTCGGCGCCCTCGGCGACGGCCGTGTCCAGGATCCGCGCGGCCGGTACCATCACGCCCAGGTCGATGACCTCGTAGTTGTTGCAGCCCAGGACCACGCCGACGATGTTCTTGCCGATGTCGTGCACGTCGCCCTTGACGGTGGCGAGCACGACCTTGCCCTGACCGCGGCCCGGGTCGACCCGGCCCTCCAGGCGGGCCTGCTCCTTCTCGGCCTCCATGAACGGCTCGAGGTAGGCGACCGAGCGCTTCATCACCCGGGCGCTCTTGACCACCTGCGGCAGGAACATCTTGCCGGCGCCGAACAGGTCGCCGACGATCTTCATCCCGTCCATCAGCGGGCCCTCGATCACCTCGAGCGGCCGGGCCAGCCCCTGACGGGCCTCCTCGGTGTCCTCCTCGATGAAGTCGACGATGCCGTGCACCAGCGCGTACGACAGCCGCTCACCGACCGGCGCCTCGCGCCAGGACAGGTCGATCTCGCGCTTGGTGCCGGAGCCGGTGACCGTGGAGGCGAAGGTGACCAGCCGGTCGGTGGCGTCGGGACGCCGGTCGAAGATCACGTCCTCGACCAGTTCCAGCAGGTCGGCCGGGATGTCCGCGTACACGGCCAGCTGGCCGGCGTTGACGATGCCCATGTCGAGCCCGGCGCGGACCGCGTGCAGCAGGAACGCCGAGTGCATGGCCTCGCGCACCACGTCGTTGCCCCGGAAGGAGAACGACAGATTCGAGATGCCGCCACTGGTACGGGCGCCCGGGCAGCGCGCCTTGATCAACGGGAGGGCGTCGATGAAGGCCTTCGCGTACCCGTTGTGCTCGGCGATGCCGGTGGCGACCGCGAGGACGTTCGGGTCGAAGATGATGTCGTCCGGCGCGAAGCCGGCCTCGGTGACCAGCAGGTCGTACGCCCGGCCGCAGATCGACACCTTGCGCTCGGTCGTGTCGGCCTGGCCCTGCTCGTCGAAGGCCATCACGACCACGCCGGCGCCGTAGTCGCGGATCCGGCGGGCCTGGGCCAGGAACGGCTCCTCGCCCTCCTTGAGGCTGATCGAGTTGACCACGCCCTTGCCCTGCACGCACTTGAGCCCGGCCTCGAGGACCGTCCACTTCGAGCTGTCGATCATCACCGGGATCCGGGCGACCTCCGGTTCGGTGGCGATCAGGTTGAGGAAGGTCGTCATCGCCTGCTCGCTGTCGAGCAGGTCGGCGTCCATGTTCACGTCCAGCAGGTTCGCGCCGCCGCGGACCTGCTCCAGAGCCACGTCGACCGCGCCCTGGTAGTTGTCCGACTCGACCAGCCGGCGGAACTTCGCCGAGCCGGTGACGTTCGTGCGCTCACCGATCATCACGAACCCGGTGTCCGGGCCGATCGCGAACGCCTCCAGCCCGCTGAACCGGGTGGTCTCGGCCGGGGGAGCGATCACCCGCGGCGTCACCCCGCCGACCGCGGCGGCGATCTTCGCGATGTGGGCCGGCGAGGTGCCGCAGCAACCGCCGACGATGTTGACCAGGCCGGCCGCGGCGAACTCGCCGACCAGCCCGGCGGTCTGCTCCGGCGTCTCGTCGTAGCCGCCGAACGCGTTCGGCAGGCCGGCGTTGGGGTGACAGGCCACGAACGTGTTGGCGATCTTGGCGAGCTCCGCGACGTGCGGGCGCGCCTCCGTCGCGCCCAGCGCGCAGTTCACGCCGACGATCAGCGGTTCGGCCCGCTCGATCGAGCGCCAGAAGGCCTCCACGGTCTGCCCGGACAGGGTCCGGCCGCTGAGGTCCACGATCGTGACGGAGATCCAGAGCGGCAGCTGGGGCGCGACCTCGCGGGCCGCGGCGATCGCCGCCTTCGCGTTCAGCGTGTCGAAGATCGTCTCGATCAGCAACAGGTCGACACCGCCCTCGGCCAGGGCCGAGATCTGCTCCGCGTACGCCGCGCGCACCTGATCGAAGTCAACGGCGCGGTACGCCGGCTCGTCGACCCGGGGCGACAGCGACAGCGTCACGTTCAGCGGTCCGATCGAGCCGGCCACGTACCGCCCGCCGAATTCGTCCGCCGCCTGCCGGGCCAGCCGCGCACCCTGCACGTTCATCTCACGAACCAGGGACTCGAGGCCGTAGTCCGCCTGGCCGATGCTCGTGGCCGTGAAGGTGTTGGTGGTGGTGATGTCGGCGCCGGCGGCCAGATATTGCCGGTGCACGTCCAGGATGACGTCCGGCCGGGTCAGGTTGAGCAGGTCCGGGTCGCCGGTGACGTCCTGCGGGTGGTCGACGATCAGGTCGCCACGGTAGTCCGCCGGCGTGAGCGACGCGCCTTGCAGCATCGTTCCCCAGGCGCCGTCCAGCACCATGACGCGCTCGGCGAGCGACTGTCGCAGCGACGATGCGGTAGTGCCTCGGCTTGACGACGCGCTCAACCAGCCACCTCCGTAGTCGGAGGCGCCCTTGTCGATGTGAAGCAGGCCGAGCGTGGCGGGTCCAGCCCGTCGCAGCGCCCCTCGACCTGATGGCGAAGACTACCCCAACCGGTCACCTATCGCCCTCGTCCGTCTCAAGAGATGAGCGGTGTCACGGCCGCCGCGGTCCTTCGCCTCATGGAATGAACGTCACCTCGGGGAAGGCCGGGCTCGGGCGGTCGAGCAGGTGCCCGCGCCGCCCGCGCAGGTGCAGATCGAAGAACGCGAGCGGGTACGCCTGCTGGATCCGCACCGCCCGGGCCGGGTCGAGGGTGCCGATCCAGCCCCGAAGGTCCTCGTCGCTCATCCCGATCGCCTTCGCCAGCTGCGGCACCAGCACCTGGACATCGCCGTACGACGAGTGGAGCGCGCCGGCGGCCTGAAGGTCGCGCCGCCATCCGGTCAGGTGTGACCAGAACTCGGCGACGCTGGGCTCCGCGGCCCGGGTGAGCACCGCGGTCATCAGCATGAACGGCCGGTCCAGGTCGGCGGTGATCGGCGGTCGCGACTGCATCGGGCCGTCCAGGCTCAGCCCGGCCCGGACCCGCTGGTCCTCGCCCATCACCAGGGCGGTCGCCGTCGCGCCCTTCGACCAGCCGAACATGCCGATGCGGTGCGGGTCGAGGGCGCCACCCAGGCCGACCGGCAGTGGCCGACCCCCGGCGTCTGGATTGCGCCCGGCGGCGAGGTCCTCGATGCGGTCAAGGACGAACCGGGCATCCCGGGCGAAGTCCCAGGGCGTCAGGACGAGGTTGTCGAGCGGGACGGTGAGCCGGCCGTCGGGGAACTCGCTGAACGCGTCGTACGTGTGATCCACCGTGACCACCACGTAGCCGTGGCTGGCCAGTTCCTGAACCACGACGGTGGTGTCGGCCCGGTGGTCGTGCGCGCCGTGCGAGAACACGATGACGGGCAGCCGTTCGGCCGTGCGCCGCACCGGGGCGCCTTCGTGGCCGGCCGTGAGCGGCGCCAGCGCGGCGTCGGCCGCGAAACCCGCGGAGGTGAGCAGCGCCCGCAGGGCACCGGCGGGCATCCACCGAGCCCGCGGATGCCGCCCGACGTCCCGGGCGGGATACCAGACGCTGGCCATCAACTCGCGGAAGTGCCCCGGGCCGGCCACCGGATCCGGCCGGGAACCGTCGACCAGGTGCAACGACACCGTGCCCACCGGGTACGGCCCGGTCGGCCTGGGCAGCGTGAGCTGCGCCGGGCCCGGGGTGGCCGGAGCCGCCCCCGCCCGGCCCGGGACACCGATCGGCACCACGATCCCCGCCGCCAGCGCCGCGCCGAGCATGCTCCGGCGGGTCAATCGGTTCCGGCCGAACGCCGCGATCGTCATGGGTTCTCCCTGGGTTTCTCGGACAGCACCGTGGTGGCGCTATCCTCTGAGTGTATACACCGAGAGTATAGATCGGGAAGTCCAATGTGGTTCGAGGCTGGCCGGCAAGCGCGTCTACGGCCCGCGGCCGCAGCGACGGTTAGCATATTCCGGACTAATCGACCCCCTGAAGACGCGTTGCGGAGATACCTTGCGAATTACCGACCTTCAGCATTGCGAGGTCCGGCCCGGGCGCCTCGTGGAATGGACACTCCACCCGGCCGCCGCCCGCGCCGCGACCGGTATGCCGGAAGATCTCCGCCCGCCGGCATACGTGCAGGAATCTCATATCCGCACGGCGCGGTCGGTGCACCGGGGCGGCCTGTTCGTGCCGACCTGGCTCGGCGCGGTATTCGACATTCCGGGGAAAGTCGATCTCGAAATCCTGCACCACGCATTGCGCACCTGGACGCGCCGGCACGAGACGTTGCGCAGCGGATTCCGCTGGATCGAGGACGAATTGCGCCGCTTCACGCTGGGCGTCGACGCCGTGGAACTCCACCGCGAGGACCTCGGGACCATCGCCGACCCGGCGAGGTTGACCGCCTACCTTCAGGATCGCTTCGACGTCGCGGCGAACGCGCTCACCTGGCCGAACTTCATCTACGCCGCGGTCGTGCGGTACGCGAGCACGAGTGTCTACGTGGCCTTCGACCACAGCAACGTCGACGCCTACTCGATCACCCGAATCCCCGCCGAGATACACAGCCTCTACTACGCCGGCCTCGCCGGCCGAACCATGGATCCGGAACCGATCGCCAGCTACATCGACTTCTGCGCGATCGAGCGCGCGAACGCCGACAAGCTCGACGAGACCCACGAAATCGTTGACCGATGGCGGGACTTCATCGCCCGATGCGACGGAAAGCTGCCGAGCTTCCCCGTCGATCTCGGACTCGACCCCGGAGCCCCGCTGCCGGCCCAGAAACTCATGCAGGAAATGATCGCGGACGATGGCGAAGCGGCGGCCTTCGAGGCTTATTCGCGCCCCTACGGCGGCAGCCTGATCGGTATCCTCGCGGCGACCGGTCTCGCCGTGCGCGAGATCGGCGGGCAGCACGTTTACCGCACCATCGTGCCGTTTCACACCAGGGTGAAGTCCCAGTGGTCGAACTCGGTGGGCTGGTACGTGGGCGGCGCGCCGGTCGAGATCCCGGTGGCCCGGGCGACGGACTTCGACAGCGCGCTGAAGCTGACCCACGCCGCGCTCGCCAGGAATCGATCGCTGTCACGGATGCCCATCACCCGCGTGCTGCGCCTCCTGGGCTCCGACTTCCGGCCCACCTCGCCGGACCTGTACTCCATCGTCTCCTATGTGGACGCACGTGGCGTCCCGGGTTCGGACCGGTGGAACGACCTGCGCACCTACGGGTTGATGCGGGTCTCGTACGGCGACCAGGTGTGCGTCTGGATCACCAGGCTGCACGAGGGTCTGCAGCTCGCCTGCCGCTACCC